>CBDUMS010000085.1:0-16045 GCA_965368405.1 uncultured Cyclobacteriaceae bacterium | reverse complement strand
TCATTAATTTTTGGATTAATTTGCTCTAATATTGTTTTATAGAATAAAGATTAGGCAAAAAAGAAATATAAAAAGCTAGTTTAACAATTGCATTAATAGAAAAAGTCGGCTGAGTTCACATTTTTTTTTACTGAATCGATTTCAATACTTTGGTAAAATATATAATTATTCTAAGCTTGTATTAATAGTACCAAAGCGTTAATTGTAATATTTAGAAACATGCAGGAGAGTTTCCTTATTCTTTTTAGCAGGGCGCCAATAATGGATCAAGTTAAAAAGCGATTGGCAAGGGATCTTGGCAGTGAGATTGCGCTTGCCATCCACAACCGATTGTTCGAACGCACGCTTGATCTAGTGCAAAAAACCGAAATTCCTTTTGCGGTGTTTTTTTCTGAAAAGACAGAATTAGCAGGCGATCATTCATCTTTTGTTCAAAATGGCAAAGATCTTGGTGAAAGAATGTACAATGCAATACGTCAACAATCCACACTACATGAAAAAATTTGCCTTATAGGTAGCGATTGCCATGACATTACAAGTAACGATATCACTACAGCATTTAAGTCGCTTAGCCATTCGGATGTTGTTATTGGCCCCGCCGCTGATGGTGGCTACTATCTCATTGGCATGCGCTTACCTCACCCTGAACTGTTTGTGAATATCGAATGGGGCAAACCGACTGTATTAAAGGATACTTTGAATCGTTGTGAACAGATGAATCTTAATGTCTTTTTACTTAGTGAACGACATGATGTAGATACAGTAAAGGATGTTCCGGCTGGCTGGCTTTAATACAAGGATAAGATTTATGAATCTGTACTCTAGGCTCTAGTCGGTTTAACCTAAATTTGTGTTAGAATATTATATGATGAAGATTAGATACATTTTTTTAGGGTTAATTATTGTTCTGGCGAGTTGTAAGAGCGAGGATAATACCCTTCCAATTCTTGGCAGGCATGAGTACGTTGAAACCGACACGGGTATCGATACGGTCTACCATCAGATTGCAGATTTCGCCTTCATTAATCAGGATAGTGCTTTAGTAACTAATGATACTTTTAAGGGCAAAATCTATGTGGCAGATTTCTTTTTTACCTCCTGCCCGAGCATTTGCCCCATCATGAAAGTGCAATTATTGCGGGTCTATGAAAAATTTGAGGACAACGACAAAGTGATGATTCTGTCTCATTCTATCGACCCAGATTACGATAACGTGGCCGTACTAAACGATTACGCGAACAGACTCGAGGTTTCTTCAGATAAATGGAATTTTATTACCGGAGACAAAGCCGAGATTTATAACATGGCTCAAACCAGCTATTATGTGGCAACCCGCGAAAATGAGGATGCACCAGGCGGATACGAACATTCCGGAGCATTTATTCTAGTAGATCAGAATCGTCATATAAGAGGCGTTTACGATGGTACGGATCCCGAGCGGGTAAGTAATTTGCTTGAAGATATTGAATTGTTAATAGAAGAATTGAGTGAATAAAACGATTATAATTTTACTTCTCGGTATAGCTACTGCCTGTGGTCCTGGCTCTAATCAAAAATCATATAAAAATATGAGTGCAACAGACCGGACTAAATTCGAAAAATATCTTATTCTGGGTAAAGCTGTTTATAAAGATAACTGTAGTTCCTGTCATCAATTAGATGGTAAGGGGTTAAGGGGCATTATTCCACCCTTGGCTAATTCCGATTATCTTGAACTTAATCAAGCATCGGTCCCTTGTTTATTGAAGTTAGGGACTGCCGACACCATAACAGTGAACGGCAAAAATTATCCACCTAAAATGCCAGCCCATAAACTCACCAATCTCGAAATGGCTGAAGTATTAACCTATATCAATAATAGTTGGGGCAACGAATATGGCTTTGTTACAGCCAAGAAAATAGAAGAGTTGTTACGGAGCTGCAACCCGTAGCTTATTTCGCTATAGCAGCCTCCGCATTTTTTATACTTGAATTGATCTTTTCGGCAACCATATCAATCTTTTCTTGCTCCTCCTTGAGATAGTCCATTGCCTCTTCAATAGGCATAGGTTCTATATCAGAATTAAAGGCGCGCATCCAAACCCACATAGATTCATCGGCTACATCTAAAGCTACCATTATCTCTCTGTACTTTTGAGCTTCTACACTATCTTCTATCCTGGTCATTTTCTCTTCTAGTTTCGATTTGAGCTCAGAGATATAAGAGAGTTTTGGCATTACTTCATCGTGTACAGCGATTAGTTTATCATATGCCTGCTGCTTTAGGCACTCATCGGAGGTACACTCTTCTTGCTTGTCCTGTGTTCCGCATGAAAAAACTAAAAACAACAGAGTCGGGAGCAATAAAAATATTCTTTTCATATGTCTTTAATTATGGCATAAAGATATATCCATTGTATGATTTTTAAAGGAACTCTTTATAGATAGTTACTTATAGGTAAAAAGCTGTATTAACAATACAATTAATAGTTAGAAAAGTGCAATGAATGGCTTTCAATAAGTCAATTTATTATAATTATTAACAAATTACTTCAGGATAAAACGAAGAAAAAATAAGTATATTTACTGATTAAATAGTGCTTCAGCTGAAATCTAAACTGAATATCTGATTATGAAGAAACAATTACTCCTCCTTGGCTTGACAATACTCTCAATATTTTCAGTCCAGGCACAAACAATCGAGAACGTTCAAGCCACTCCAGAAGGCAATAAGGTTTATATAACCTATGACTTGAAGTCTGCAATCGCAGGGCAAAAATTTACGGTTGAACTTCGAAGTTCCATAAATAATTATACTGCTGCGCTAAAGGAAGTTAGCGGCGACGTGGGGCCCGACCAGGAAGCTGGTATTGGCAAAACGATTATTTGGAATGCCATTGCTGAACAGGGCAACTTTACGGGTAGTGTTACCTTCGAAGTTACCAGCACATTGTCCTATAGTCCACTTACCGTTGTTAATCCAAGCGCGGGAAGCAGTGTTAAAATTGGTAAGCCAGTAGATATTGAGTGGAAAGGTGGTGACAGAGGTCGAAGCTTAAAAATGGCGCTTTTGCAAGGCGACATGACCGTTACGGAAGTGCCCAGCGTAGGAAGCGCGGGCAAGTACACATGGCCAGTACCTAAATCGTTAAGCAAGGGAGAAAATTATCAAATAAAACTTTTCGACCCTTCTAAGCCCAACGATGCGGCGATGAGTGCCGAGTTTCAGCTCAAAAAGACCTCTATTCTGGTTTATGTAATACCCGGTGTTGTTGTTGCCGGTGTCGCGGCAGCATTATTACTCGGTGGTAATGGCGGTGGCGACACACCTCCGCCGGGCGGGGGCGTAGATTGCGCTACTAATCCCACTCATCCTGATTGCGTAGTTCAAGGTGATGAATTACCAACACCTCCACCCCTTCCAGGAGGCGATTAGATTATTTTTAATTGAAGATTGATTGAAGAATAGCATTAAGCAACAATTATGACAAGACTTTACAAATTACAAATACTTATATTCCTTCTGACCTCCATCAGCATGACGTCAGTTGCCCAAGTCCTCTCTACAACGGGTGTACCATCTAGCCTTTGCGCTAGAGAATCATTTACCATCGGGTTCGACTTTGGTGGTGCTGTTTCAATAGGCAACGTGTATATAGCCGAACTTTCTGATGCCAGTGGTAGTTTTATTTCCCCTATTCAAATAGGGTCTAGTGCCTCTACCGATCTCTCAGGAACAATTTATTGTACCATACCTGGAGGAGTAGCTTTTGGAGCTGGTTATATAATTCGTGTTGCTGCCACAAACACAACATTTGGGCAGGTTATTGTACCAAGCAGTAGCATTGATATCTCCTGCACTACCCGCGATTATTACTGGTTAGGTGGCTCAGGTAACTGGTCTAACCTGAGCAAATGGGAATATACTACAGATGATTTTAACTTTATCGCGGCCACTGAATTGCCAACGGCTAACGATAATGTAATAATTGATGAAACTACCTTTACTTCAGGAGGCACCCTTAATGTAGATGTTACAGCCTATTGCAACGATTTTTATTGGGATCCGATAAGTGCTGCAAACAACCCCATAATTTTAGCTCCTTCCGGTGGCTTTTCCTTTAACGTAAGAGGCGATTTCATTTTAAGTCCTGGGGTGTATCGTGAAATATGGGATTTGTTTTTTAGCTCTGATAAGCATAATATTTATTTAGATTTTGCTGATAATTTACATGACGCCAATAACCTTAGTGCCAGAGGATATGTGGATTTTTATGGTGGGGGTTCATGGGATATTGGCAGCGATTTATACGCAGAAAATATTGGCATTTATGATGGTTCAAATATCTATACGAATGATTATACTATCGACCTTGTAAGAGAGATTTTCCTGCCAAATGGAGCTTTTTTTGCAGGCGCCTCTAATATTTACGCCAGTTCCTATAGATTGTATTCATTTCTCGATGCCGGCAGCTCAACATTTCATATTCGATCGAATGATTTCGACTTCTGGGAGAGTAAAATCGAAGGAAGTCAGTTGTACAATAATGTAATCATAAGTGACAACTTAACTTATATAAGCTCAGATAATAATTATTCTAATCTCTCTCTCTTAGATGGAGGCGGAATGAATATTGAGAGCAATACACACCAAGCAATAAGTGGTTCTTTTATCGCACAAGGAACCCGTGCTAATATGGCAGATATTAAATCAAATAATATCGGTAGCCAACACACCTTTAACATTTCCGGGAGCGTAGCCGTCGATTATGCCAATATTAAAGACAGTGAAATACTCGGACCTGGTGCACCATATAGTGCAACCAATAGTATCAATGGTGGCAATAATATTGGTTGGAATATTACAGAACCTCCTCCATTAGATTATTTTTGGGTAGGTGGCACGGGTAATTGGACTGATTTTGCAAATCATTGGGCTACCACATCAGGTGGATCTACCTTTCATACGACCGAACCAACCCGTAACGATAATGTTTATTTTGATGCTAACTCTTTTCCAGTAAAAGGGACGGTTTCCGTCCCTAATGATGTTTCGTGTAATACTATGGACTGGACTGGAGCGACTTCAGGTTCTCAACTGTACAGCCCTCCCCCTTACATTATTAATGTTTATGGCAACTTAGTCATGGAGGATGGTATTTACCGCGACGTTGATCGATTTCATTTCAGGTCTGAGACCGGAGGAACCATTGAATTAGCAGACAACACTATTAAACTCAATAGTGATATTTACTATGATACTTACTTTGACTTTTTTGGCACAGGAACTTATGACTTGATTGACTCCTTACATGGAGACGGCCTACGCCTTTACGAAGGAGCTACCATTAATACTAATGATAACCCAATTGATCTTGAGGAAAACTTATTTATTGGTACAGGTACATTAAATTCCGGTTCTTCGGTTATTGGCCTAAAAGGATTTGAGGGTTACGACAATTTCGTGGAAATGAATTCTACCCTATTATTTGATAAAGGCGAGGGTTTTATAGATGGCAATCAAACAATCAATAGAGCAGTATTTGAAGCTGGTGACTTCAATATCAGAACGGATAATACCTTTGGTTGGCTAGAATTAAGAGAAGGTGTAAATATTGAACTTACAGCAGGTACTACCCAAACAATAATCACTGAGTTTTCCGCGCTTGGGTCACGATCAAAAATGGTAGATATAAGGTCAACCAGTGCTGGCAATTTAGCTACTATTGATCTTGGTAGCGCATCTTCATTAGTGAATTTTGTCCTCTTACAAGATAATCAGGTATTGGCAAACAGTCTACCAGTTATAGCCGCCAATTCTATTGATAATGGCAATAATGTTAATTGGACAATAGCGGCCATAGCAACATTACAATATTACTGGGTAGGCGGCAGTGGACTTTGGTCTGAAGTCTCACATTGGGCAACGACAGATGGCGGTTCAACGTTCAGGTCCGACCCACCAGGGCCCAAAGACAACGTTTTCTTTACCACTAGTTCATTCCCATCCGGTGGAAAGGTTACCATTTTAGAATCAGCAAACTGCAATGATATGACTTGGAATGATGGTTCGACGAACCCGGAAATTGCAACGGGTGAAGATGCATCACTTACCGTACGGGGCAACCTCCAATTTGCCGCTGGCGTGAGGCGAAACATTCAGGATTTAAGGTTTCTATCAGTCAGCAATAACGTAGTAACATTTGCTGAAACTGAAGATAATACTTCAGGAACAATAGTTTTTGATGGTTCTGGAAGCTGGGCTTTTCAGGATAAAGTTTCCGCTCAACAGCTCCATATTGATGGCGGCATCGTACTTACGAACAATAATGATGTAAATCTGAGTTGGCGTTTAGTGGTCAACGAAGGAACTATAAACCTTGGAAGTTCAGTGTTGACTATGCGTTCTCTCGAAGGGAATCCAGCTAACTTAAATGCGGGGACATCAACGATATACCTTGTGGATGGTGGAATATATTACGCTGACTTCGACCTAAATAATGTCGTCTTGACCGATAATTCACAAATATATTGTAACTGCAGTATTAATAACCTGACACTCGAAGCAGGAGCTGATGTGAAATTCATAGATGGTTGGACAACGACCATAAATAATTCCCTTACCATTGATGGCAGTAGGCAAGCTATGGTTACATTAAGCTCGACTAGCAATGGCTTTCAAAGTTTTCTTGTTGCCTCAAATCCAAGTGTTACTTATGGCATTAATTATGCTAATATTCAAGACATCTCTCTCGATAACGCTTCTGGGTTTACTACTCTAGTCAATGCCGATTTTTCTCAAGATAACGGTAATAATGTCGGCTTCAACTTTGCCAATGCTCCCTTGGTACCATTATACTATTTCTGGAAGAATGGTGAGGGTAACTGGTCAGATTTATCGCATTGGGAAACATCACCGACGTTAGGTGGTGTACGAATCGCTGCTCTTGAGGCACCTGGAAGTGCCGATGAAGTCATTTTTACTGATCAATCATTTCAGGTAGCAAATGAAAGTGTATTTCTCGATATTCCTGTTGTTATTAAGAACATGACCTGGCAAGATGGTAGCCTCACCCCGATTATCGATGATGGCCCAGACAATAATACAATGACCATTACAGGCTCTATATTTATGGCGAATGGTGTGCAGCGTTCCATTGGTAGAATATTTTTCTCATCGAACCAAGCCAATAATTTGTTGCAGCTGGCCGATAATCAAGGTGATTTAGCAAGTATCTATTTTGAAGGCGGTGGAAGTTGGGTCTTATTAGATTCCCTTGCGGCAAGATGGATTCAAATAAGTGATGGTGTCTTAAAAACAAATGGCAAGCCATTGTATACCTCGCAATACCTTTTAAACTATGCAGGACCTCAGGGATTGGAATTTAGTAATTCAAATATTTATACCTGGTACTTTTATGGTTTCGCTCCTGCTGTTGCCGGTACAGAAACAGTTTATTTCAGTAATGGAGGAGAACTTGAGCTCTTTGGCGGCGAGTTGAACAATGTAGTATTTAACGGCAATGGGTATATCTCCGGAACTAATGTTATGAATAATCTCACTGTTAATCAACCAGGAGGATGGATTTGGATGCAAGAAGGAAGTTACACCATTGTTAGAAATCAACTCCTATTACAAGGAGCTGTTGATGAGCCATTGGAAATTCTTTCGTTTAGAATAGACCCCCCTAATACTTATGTCCTAGACCCGGAGGCGACCGCAATTTTTGAGGTACCGGCGTCTGGTACGGTTATAGCCGATTATATTGAACTCACAGGCAACCATGCTGTTGGTGGAGCTGACTTCACGGCAACAAACTCTGCTGCATTCGCGAATGTAGCCGGTTGGAATGGTGTTAAAACTGGCCAGGTTATTCTCTTCAATACAACTGATCACAACTTTTCAGATGGTGCTGTAACCTTAGATGCACAAGCAGATAGTGGACTAGGGCTTACCTACTCTATCTTAGAAGGCAATGCTACTATTAGTGGCGATCAACTAACCCCAGGTGGGCCAGGGCTCGTGCATCTAGAAGCTAGCCAGTCCGGAAACACCTCCTTTGCGGCAGCAAGCAAGGAAGCTTATATTTATTTTACGGCAACGAATGAAGTCAATGAGTTAGGCATCATGAAAGAGGCTACCTTTGTTATTGGCCAAAAAGACTTTGTTTCAAATGAAACGTTTTTTGATGTTAACAAAACACCCTTTGCAAGGAAGGCTTTTGTAACACCTGATGGAAAATTAATTACTTCGGGAAGAGCTAGAGCCTTAATATGGAATACTGTTCCTGATAAAGCAGATGTACCCGCAGATTTAGTCCTCGGCCAACCTGATTTTATCACGAATCAATTCGTTCTAAATGCCTCCTCAATCTATACCTCTGCCTTTTCTATCGGCATGACCGATGATGGCAGATTATTAATTGCGGATAACAGGGGGATTTTGATTTGGAATACCTTTCCAACAAGCAACGGAGCCCCGGCCGATGTAATAATTGGGCAGGACGACTTTTTGAGTTTTGAGAGCGAAGCAGCCGCGAATCGCTTTGTCGGTACTATATTTTTTACGATATCTCCAGACCAGAAATTGATAGTTTCTGATATTACAGGCGGCAGGGTACTCATCTTCAATGAGGTTCCTACCGAGAATGGAGCTTCGGCTGATGTTGTTATTGGTCAAACAGATTTTACGTCAAGCGATGTAGGGTCTGGAGCAACTGGACTCAATTTCCCAAGTTATCCTAGTATTGGACCAGATGGCAAGCTCTATATTCCTGATGCTGATAACCATCGAATACTTATATACAATAGCATTCCTACTACCAATGGCGCAGCTGCAGACGCAGTATTAGGGCAACCTGATTTTGATACAAATGAACCGGGTCTGGGGCCAACAAGTTTAACAAGACCCTACTCAGTGGAGATTTCCAGAAGTGGCAAGCTTGCCATCGCCGATAGAGGAAACCAGCGCATATTAATCTATAATAGTATCCCTGCAAATTCGTCAGTTCCTGCCGACATCGTACTTGGGCAACCAGACTTTAATACCAATGGGTCAAACCAGGGCGGGGTATCCGGTAGGAGTATTAATGATGCCTATGGGCTTTATTGGGACCAATCCGAGAATCTCTATGTAGGTGATCTGCAAAACAATCGCTTCCTTGTGTGGGGTGGACCTGATTTAGAAGCACCCGTTGTAGAGCCTGTCAATATCTTATCGCCCTACTATACAGCAGGTGCTAGTAATCAAACGTCGGTTGTAAATGTTTCAGACCGGTCGGGATTAAGTGAAGCAAAGGCATACTGGCAGGAGGTTAGTTATATAGACCCGAATAATACCATTTATGAAGAAGAGCCTCTTGTTGATCTTGGCGACGGCAATGTCCAGTTTGATTTAAGTGTGGTTGAAAGCAAAGCTAATTTTCCACTTGGTATTGAGTATTTCTTTGAATTTACTGATAATGTTGGCAACACTACTACTACGGCTTCGCAAAAACAGATTCTACCTGTAAGGTATAATTCAAACCTTTCGCTCTCAACTTTTGGCCGCGGTACCGAAACAAGCGACTATAGAATCATTGCGGTGCCACTAAGTATGGATGCTACGGTTAATGATATATTTGATGATATTCATGGCGGTACCTATAACAACACTAAGCTGCGGCTCTATGAGTATGATGGTAGTCCGGCTACCGATTTTACCGAGCTTACCGGAGGCAGCAGGCTAGATGTTGGTGATGCGTACTTCGCCTTGGCTGAAGAAGCAGCCCCCACAAGTCTATTATTGCCTGACGGGGTAACCGAATTTGAGGTGAATAACCTTGGCCCTGGCCAAGATTATCGTGAATTGACTCTTGATCTAAAGAGTGGCTGGAACCTGATAGGTAATCCATTCCTCCATAATATCAACTGGTCAGATGTAAGCAGTTATAATAATTTCGGCTCACAAATATCCCAATTGCAGACTTATACTAATGGTAATTGGGATCCTACAATTACCCATATCGCTACTGGTACTGGAGCTTTCGTTTTTGCAACGAATGATTATAACCTTCGGATTCCTACCAGACGTGGTGCAGGAGGTCGTGTTGCTTCACCACAATTGCCCTTAAAAAATTCACTCTCTGAAGAGAACTGGGAAGTAAGGTTTAAGCAGGTAAGTGCCAATGGCAAAAAACTAGATTTGGGTGGATTTGGTATGAATGAAGAAGGAACAAATAGTTTTGACGAATTCGACTTATTGAACCCGCCGACGTTTAGTGATATGCCAAAAATTGTATTTGAACACCCCGAATTTTTCTACCCTTCTTTCAAGAAAGATATCCAGGCACGAGCGGAATCTGGAACCTGGACATTCCTCTACCAGAAAGCTGTATCCTCGGGTACAGAAGAAAACTTAATTTGGGATAATTCATACTTTGGAGAAAATGCACCAGATATTTATTTGGTAGACAAATCGCACCTCAAAGTGATAAATATGAAGCAAGAAAATTCATATAACTTCCGTCATGGAGGAACAACCGAATTCGAAATATATTTCGGTATGGATGCTTATGAGCAACTGCGACCAGAGAACATGGTAACAATTACGCCTTATCCAAACCCATTTACTGATAAGATTAGTATAAATGTTGGGTTACCTTCAAATCATAAAGACGGCAAGGTGCTCGTAGCCATTTATAATACGCTAGGGAAACAAGTAGCAACATTAGATACTTACGTTGCTGGTGAAGCTTACCTTGAATTTATTTGGGAGGGTAATAATGACTCAGGTCAGGAAGTACCCGAAGGTGTATATGCCTACCGCGTACTAATTGATGGTAGCTTTAACGAATACGTCTCAGGTAAAATTGTAAAAGAGTAGGCTCTAACCATTTTAGAGGGTACCAAAGAGGTAATCGACATTTCGGTTACCTCTTTTCTTATTACAGTATAGATATGAAACTGGATTTTTACAAGATAATTCGTTAAATTTGTAAGAACTGTATAATTAAGACTATTACAGGGTTTAAACGCGATAAAACTAGTATGACTATGAAAAAGCTTTTAATGTTCGCAGCGCTTTTCGTTTCTATTTCGGCTTTCAGCCAGGAGAAATCGAGTAGCCGAAGTAATACGATTCAGTTAGAACTGAATGGTATTGTGCCAACTATCACATGGATTACGCCGCAGTCCTATGAGACGTCTCTCACGGAAAAGCTATTCATGGTTAAAGTGGGAATTAAAAGTCAGGGAAAGCTCAAAAGTGCAGAACTCTATATTAACGATAATATTGTTGGGCAATCACGAGGTTTTAAACCAGCTTCTGGTACCGGTTTCGATAAAGTTATCGAACGCGATGTAACCTTAACCGAAGGTGATAACGTACTGAAAATTGTTGCCGTGAGCATGGATGACGTTGAGGTATCTGATATCCGTGTTATTAAGGTAGCGGGTACAATGTCTGCTGCAATGAATTCCAGAACAGATTATGCTCTTCTTTTTGGTATTGATGAGTACGATGAGTGGGGAAATTTATTTAACCCTGTAAAAGATGTTGAAACCATTGCCGAGGAGCTTGAAAGCAATTACGGTTATAAAACAGAGGTAGTAACCAATGTAACGACCTCTGAAATAATGGCAAAGCTTCGCGAGTACGCGACTAAAAGCTATGAAAAAAACGATCAGCTATTTATCTTCTTCGCAGGCCATGGTCAGTTCGATGAGATCTTTTCGGAAGGATACCTAGTGGGAAGTGATAGTAAAACGAACGACCCAGGTAAAACATCCTACATTTCGCACTCTAACTTGAGAACTGTAATTAATAATATAGATTGCAATCATATCTTCTTAACACTTGATGCATGTTTCGGTGGTACTTTCGATCCCCTCTTGGCAAGATCAGGGAGCAGGGGTCAGGATGAAGTATATGCTGATATTACTACAAATGAGTTTATTGAGCGTAGACTTCGTTTTAAAACAAGAAAATATGTAACATCTGGTGGTAAGCAGTATGTCGCTGACGGAAAACCAGGAGGTCACTCACCATTTGCGCGTAAATTCTTACAAGCACTTCGTGATTATGGTGGACAAGACAAGATATTGACCCTTCAGGAGCTTCAGGGCTATCTCTTAAGCCTTAAGATGGAGCCACATGCTGGAGAATTTGGCGATAATGAACCAGGCAGTGACTTTGTTTTCGTTGCTCGGTAATTAAGATTTAAGGAAATTCAATTTACAATAATCATGCTCAGGCATGGTTATTGTTTTTTTTGAGCCATGAAAATCAAGTTCAATACATTGAGGTTACAGGTATTTTGCATAGCCGTGCTTCTAGTATTTTGTATTCCCATCACCGCGATGGCTCAAGGTACTTACCCGCTCGGGCTCAAGTTTAGTGATTTTGAGTATAGCAAGGTTCCAAAAAGATATTTCTCGGTTCGTGGAACGAGGAGTATGCCACAATCATTTAGTTTAAAAGAGTATTGTCCAAAACCGTTAAGTCAGCTCGCATTTAAATCGAGCGCCGGATGGGCAGCAGCCTATGCCGCATTAACCATTGTCAAGGCCGAGCAAAATGGCTGGCAAGGGAGCGAGATAATGAAAAATGTATATGCCCCCTCCTACCCGGTTTATATGGCAAGACAAGCAAAGACTCTTGGGATTAATGATGAATTATCGCTGCCTAATGTTATAGAGGCATTAAAAGAGCACGGCACACCAAAGTATAGACAACTTCCTTCTCGACACATTATTTCCGTAACGGATGAAATAAAAGAAATTGCTAAAGAAAATAGAATATCGGAGTACGCAAAGCTCTATGAGAAACGTGATACTAAGCTTAAAAAACTCAATGCAATTAAAACCACATTAAACGACAAGCTCCCGGTATTGGTTAGCATGCATATCTCGAAGTCATTCTTTTACGCGAAGGATTTCTGGCAACCTCGCGAAGCCTTCAGTAAAGATTTACCCGGTCATGCACTTACTATAGTGGGTTACGACGATACTAAGTACGGTGGTGCATTTGAGGTGATTAATAGTTGGGGAAGCGACTGGGGTAATGGTGGCTTCATGTGGATTCGCTATGATGATTTTATCGAGTTTAATGAAGAAGCTTACGACATATACGTAATCCCGGGTAAAACCAGTGGAGTTGAACTCGGTGGTGCGATTGACCTTACACTGGTTGCCGATAAGACCCCCATGGATTTAGTGCAACTTAGCCCTGGTTACTACAAAATTGCTAAGTCATATCCATCAGGAACAGAATTTACAATCAATATTAAAAACGAAAGCCCTGCTTTTATCTATGCCTTTGGCAGTGACCTAACCGGCGATATTCAACCCTTCTTCCCACCAACATTTACAAGCGCTGCACTTGCCAAGGCATCAAGTTTCTATATTCCAGATTCCAATACTCCCGTGTATATCGACGATACCATAGGCACGGATTATCTATGTGTGCTCTTCTCTAAGGAAGATCTCGATATGTTCTGGCTATTCAATTTAATTAAAAATAGCAAAGGTAGTTTTGGTGATAAAGTTAGAACAGCGCTAAAAGATAAGATGATTAGCCCGGCTGAGATAAATTTTAACTCATCAACGGCAGGTTTTAAGCTTGCAGAGTCGGAGAAAACAGTAGTAATGCTCATTATTGAGCACGAGCACAACTAATATAAGTCACTCAATATCAATTAACTAGCCTATTTCATTCAAGAATATAGTTTTAGTTTAGACACATTTCGCATATATTTGTTTCATTCTGAGTACAAAACCTAATCCCCGGGTTGAAGTACTATCTGTGAATCGGTCATAGATAGATGATTGGCTACCATAATCATGACCCTTATGAAAAATCTTAAATCTGTCTTCGTACTAATTGTATGCCTCCTATTTTTGGGCGGTTTTAACAGCTTTGGTCAGAGAAATATAGAGAATATCCCTGAAGGACGATACCTAGTTATTGGGGCGTTCAATTTTGAAAAAAATGCCATTGGCTTTGCTAATTATGTCAAGAAAATGGACATGTATGAAGTTAAAATGGCCTACTATCCTGTTAAAAGATATTACTACGTTTATATTAAAACCTACCCTGAGGGCACTGATGGTTGGGATGAGGCCAGGCGCTTGCGTCGTGAAACAGAATTCTCAGATATCTGGTTTATGGAGATTACACCCTATGATGTCGGAGCGACAGAAGTAACAGCGACCGAATCAAAGGCTAAAGATGATGCAAAGAACATACCTGGCAACGCGGATAATGATTGGGCACGTGCAGGTGGTACAACGGCAACAATAATCCTTCCCGATAAAGACGAAGTCCTCGTCAATACGAATAATTATCAAACTGTTGTTGATGCCGAAGGCAAAGTTTTTGGTGTAGCCGGACCCGATGGGGCCATTATTGGTCTAGGTGGCGCAGTGGTTGGCAACCTTGGTGTTGGTGGCAGAGTCCTTAATAGCAACGGTAAAGTTGTTGGATCTGTTGGTACTGATGGGTACGTTATTGGCGCAAACGGCAAGGTAATTGGCACTTTGCAGGCCGATGGTCGAGTTGTTAGCATCGATGGGAAGAATGAGGTAATCGGTGCACTGAAAGAGAATGGCGTTATACGCAGTAGTGAAGGAAAGTTACTGGGTACAATTGGTGCATACGGCAAGGTAAGAAATCTCGATGGTGAAGTAATTGGTGCCGTTGGAAAGTATAATCAGGTTATTGGAAATGAAGGTAAAATTATTGGCACCGTTGATATAAGTGGTAAAGCGTTAGACAGTAATGGCGTAGAAATTGGCACACTAGGCAGTGATGGCAAAGTAAGAAATAGTGCAGGTGAAGTGATTGGCGCTGTTGGAGCTTATGGTCAGGTAATTGGGCTTGAAGGAAAAGTAATTGGTATTGTCGGTGTCGATGGGCAGGCCGTCGACAGCGAGGGTAAATTACTAGGCACTGTTGGTGAGGATGGCATGGTACGTAATGCTGCCGGTGAGGTTATTGGTCGCGTTGGCGTCTATGGAGAGATTATTGATTTCGATGGTAATGTTATAGGAAAAGTAGGTGTTGGTGGTAAAGCCATTGACGATCAGGGCGATCAAATAGGCACCATTAATGACAATGGTTTGGTTATTGATTTTGATGGCAAGCCAATCGGCACGGTTGGTGCATATGGCCAGGTAATTGGCGATAATGGAGAAATAATTGGCACGGTAACATCCTATGGCCAGGTAGCTGGTAAAAATGGGGAGTTAGTAGGACTTGTTGGCTCAGGCCTGACCCCGGAATCAGTACGAGTTGAACTATCTAAATCAACTCGCTTAGGTAGGCTAACAACAAAAATTAATACAATTCCCAAAGGTTATGTTGAGAAAGGTAAGTACAAATTGTTCTTTAACACTTATTATGTTTTGAATTATAAAGAGATTAAAGGCTTTGTTGATATCATAAATCCTACATCATTGCGCCTCCTCAGACAGGCAAAATCACAGGAATTAGTTCGCATAGAAGACCCCAATAATGGCGATCATGCAGTTCAGCTAATTGCCAATACCTTCGGGTATAAAAAAGTGCAGCACGATATTAAATTAGATGAGCCATTTAATGAGATTAATGAAGAGTTTTTCTACTTCATGGGCGATACCCTGATAGCAGACTTCCCCTTGCAACGCTATGATGTAGGTGATATTGCCACAATGTATAACGTCTTCTTCTTTAAAGATGCTGTTGTAATGAAACCGATATCAGAATTTGAGATGAATAGTCTGGTTGATATGCTCAAGGAAAATGATGAGTTACGCATTAAGATCCATGGTCATACGAATGGCAATGCTCGAGGAAAAATCATCATGCTCGAGGAAGGTTCTGAAAAGTTTTTTACCCTTAACCAGGAGCTAGTTGAGAAAAGTGGCTCAGCTAAAGAGCTCTCCTTACAACGCGCTGAAGTTATTAAGGATTATCTTATTTCATATGGTATCGCCGAAGATCGTATGGAAGTTATCGGCTGGGGAGGCAAAAAGCCAATCTATGATAAATTCGATAAGTTGGCGATAAAGAATGTTAGGGTCGAAATCGAGATTCTAGAGCAGTAAT
>CBDUMS010000084.1:0-16182 GCA_965368405.1 uncultured Cyclobacteriaceae bacterium | reverse complement strand
GGATTGGGTCAGTTAAACAGACTTCAGAACCAGATGGAGTTGTGCCATTATTGTAGCTTAACATGGGGCTGGACTTGAATATTACGTATACATATCCAGAGCAATTAGTATTGAAAGCATTATTCACGATATTAATGCATGCCTCATCTGATAAAATTATGGTTTGTTCTTCTGGGCCACAACGGCTAATTTGGTTTCCATATTCGTCTACGTTTAGTATATATGACCGGATAAGAATTTTAAGAGGTGTCCCATCAACTATAAGTGTGCCGTCACCATTTATATCGTATGTTTCATTTAAAGTTTCCAATCTGAAACGGACATATTCCACCCCACTTATATCACTATGATATACGTATTCTGTAGAATATTCAACTTTATAGCTTTGCCCAAAACTTACCGATGTCGTAAAAATGAGGGAACAGATAGATACAATAATTAACCGCTTCATTTTAAAAAACTATGCTTAGTTCATTAGAAAATTTCGGATTCACCATATCAAACAGAAACTGTAGCACGTAGGTATACTCATTATTTATAGTCAGGTTACGATCTTCGAACACACTCGTCAACCTGTCAAATGTTTTGTACAAAGTAATTTTATTGTTACCCTCAGCCCTATACAACCTAACTTCATTTACCCGATTTGGCACATCCCAGTGCAATTCGATGAGGTTATTTACTCTATCTACCTCAGCACTCAGCTCCGGAGTAATTGATTGATCAAAAAAGGAATTAATTATTAGTTCATTGGACCTATCTGAGGTATTACCTACACTGTCAATTGCCGAAAGAAAGTATTTTACGCTGCCTGAATGTTCAAGCGTGTCAATAATCCTTTGACTATTATTAGATGGAGGCAGTCTTTCTTTAAACTCTAAACTGTCATTGACAAATTTGTGCAATACATAGGCAACAGCATCTTTACTTGGACTACGCACAAATGTTATTACAACAAGGCTATTCTCTATCCTATAATCTACAATTCGAGGTGGTCCTGGAGCCATTACATCCTTCAGTTTGACAGTTATTGCATCGGATTTATCGGATTTGTTTCCTCGAAGATCAACTGCTTGAATCTGGTAATAAACATGTCCTCTAATGGCGCTGAGATCGATATGATCTTTGAAAGTGGTATCAGTTAAGGCAGTACTTGTAATTTGCCTAAAGTTGGAGTTTCTGTTTATGGATTTAAAAACGCGGTACCCTCCCAGATCGAGCTCTGTGTTTTTATTCCAAACTAAAGTTATATTACCTAGGCTGTCACAAGTGCCAGCTAGATTATCGGGGGTTCCCGGAGGTATACTATCTTCTATCTGATACAGGTAGGGGAAAGAGATGTGTTTTTTCCCATTTCGATCTTTTACCTCAATTTTATAATAAGAGGAGGGAGCACTTGTTCTTATCTGGAAGTCGGAAACGGACTTGATTGAATCAATAGCTTTAAAATAGCTTCCATCTTCTGAAAAGAACAGCGTAGCCTGCTCTAACTCGCTTTGAAGTATTTCGGGAACAGTTTTCCAATAGACGTTCACGTCATATTCATCACCTTCGATGTCTTGTATTTCAACACTAAAATTATAGGCGCTCCTCCCTTCACCTGAGGCTGTGTTAGAGGGCGGTCCAATAACGCCAAATGGGCTAACACCACGAATACGATAATAGTATTTTCTATTATTCTCTAGAATTGAATCAGTTTTAATGGCTACTTCGTCCTCTGCCCGACCATCTGTTACGGTAAAAAGCGAAGGCTTCTCACCAACTCTTTCAAAGGATACATTATCATGTGATTTTTCAATAATATAGGTTGAGTAGTAATTGTTTAAGAAGTCTAATCTCCAACTTAAGGAAACGATTCTATCACCAAATTCAGCCTCGAGACTCTTTACTGAAGGCAATGGTGGACTGTCTTCCGCTGGAACATAGGCATAAGCTGTATCAACACTTGCATAAGATGAGCGACCATAGATTTTGTATAAATAGCTCTCATTATTACTTATTAAAGAGTCTTCAAAGCCCAATCCAGCAAGCTTAGCAACTGGAAAGGATAAGTCGCAACTAAGAAGCGTATAATTGTAGCGTGCCTCCTGGTCATTTGCCTGCTGAATGAAGCTATATGGGTTGTTGGGATTATTTGGAATGTTAATCAGAAAACTTTCTCCATAAATGGCCTGTGCCACCACGGCGGCGTAATTATCTTTTTCACTAATATTTTCCCAGAAATTAAGAGGAGCGGGTTTAATATTATTAGCTAAAACATACTTCTCTGGAGGATACACCCTGCTCGAATCGCGTAAGATAGTATAGCGCTCAATAACATATCCATATTTGTTATTTTTTATCCAATGTGCTGCTTTTGGTGGTGCCCATCGCAGCATTATTTTATGCGCAGTTCTGTATGTGGCAAGTTTTAATTCTTGGCCCTGCTGAGATATAGATTTTCCGGGAATCAGGAAAATTGCTATTAATAAACAAAATACACGCCTGCTGGACAAAGAATCCATTACTCTTAATCTTTACATCTAACAAGCCGTAACTAAAATATTCAAATATTTTATAACGAGCAAACGATATTTAATTAATCTCTTTAATTAGACCTTAGTTATTCTAACCAGGTTACTCTTTACGCCGAGGTTGTATTCAGGAGTAACTATAAAACAAACTGTATGAAAAAAATCATTACTATTCTACTGGCTATTCCATTATTGTTCTCTTCCTGCGAAGAGGCACTCGAAGAGCTTAACCCGCTCTCTAGTGAATTTAGTGCAACAGTAACTGGCTTTGTGTCAACATCGTTCAGCGGTGAAGCAAATTTTGGGCAAATATTGAATACTTCAGACGACCCTGTGTCAAGTACATTGGCTATCTATTTGGAGAACCCTGAGGATTCTGAAGAGCTAATAACCCTAACGGTTTCGCAGGAAAATAATGAAGCCGGAATAGTTGCAGGCACCTATTCACCTGAGGCCAATGCTGGCGATCAAATTGTATTATTATGGTATGAAAATGCAACAACTTCTTTTGTTTTTCCTGACTTAACGAAGACCAACGAGCTCGTTATTTCCAGTGTAGAAAACACCCGGGTAAAAGGAACCTTTAATCTCAATCTGATTGATGCCTCGGGTAACGCCGTGGCCGTTAGTGGCACTTTTAATGCTTTAGGCACCACTATTACAAATTAAGCTAGCATGGCACAATGCAGCAAATGATTAAATTTGCTGCATGTGCTATGATATTAAGGCGAGCTTAGAGTCTCAGCTGCGGAGGGCTGAATTTCTCTCTGATGAGAAGATGATCGAAGAGCTACGGGAAAAACTGCGGCCCTTTATTGAAGATAACACGTATCATGCTTCGGGCTATGCTCACCCTTATAGTTTAATCTACCCTAATAGATCTCCGAAGAATCCCGAATTGGCCATTTGGGGGTTGATACCGGAATGGGTAAAGGATTCTCAACAACAACTCAAATTATGGAATAACACCTTAAATGCCAGAGGTGAAACCATCTTCGTAAAGCCTTCTTTTAAATCGTCGGCTTTGCATAAACGATGCATAATTATACTCGATGGTTTTTATGAACACCATCATTTAAAAGGGAAAACATACCCTCACCTTATACAGCATAAATCGGGGGAACCTTTTGCTGTGGCTGGCCTCTGGAGTGAATGGCTCAATAAGGATACTGGAGAACTGATCAACTCTTTTACCATAGTAACTACCAAAGCAAATAAGCTCTTGGCTCAAATCCATAATAACCCTAAACTTAAAGAGTCCAGGATGCCTGTAATTCTACAAGGAGATGAAATTGAGCAATGGCTCGAACCAATTAATAATGATGCTGATAAAAAGAAAATAGAATCCCTTATAAAGCCGTTTAAAGAGGACCTAGAAGCCTATACAGTTCGTCGTCTTCGTGGTAAGGAATCACTTGGTAACGTGCCTGAGGCTGCTAATAAATTTGACTATCCTGAGCTTTCGCAGGAAACATTATTCTAAGAATAAACAAGAACATCTGCAACCATTTTAGCATTTTGGAGTCTATATAAGGGTAAAACACTCTCTTATGATACGTAATTACCTCTTGGTTACTCTCCGTAACCTCTTTAAAACCAGGATTTACTCGTTTATAAATGTCTCGGGCCTCGCAATAGGTATAGCCAGTTCTATTCTAATTCTTCTTTGGGTAAGTGATGAGCTCTCCTATGATAAGTTCGTGCCCAAGCACAAAAAGTTGTATCAGCTCATGATTAATGCTCACTTTAACGATAAGGTTAATACATGGGCATCGGTTCCGTTGCCTGCTTATGAGGCGATGAAATCGGCACATCACCAAATTAGTAATGCAACGGTTGCAGATTGGGGAGGTGAGCGACTCATTGTATTTAATGATAAAAAACTGCTCCGCAGAAGCTATTGGGTGAGCAAAGAGTTTCTTACCATGTTTGAATTTAAGTATTTGCAAGGTGATCCGACTCTAGCATTTAATGACCCAAAATCTATCGTAATAACTAAATCACTTGGCGAGGAGCTTTTTGATGGGGCTAACCCAATGGGTAAAGTTGTAAGGGTAAATGATAAGAGTGACCTTACTATTACGGCCATTATCGAAGATATTCCTGGCAACTCAAGCTTTCAGTTTGAATATCTAATGCCATGGAAAGAACGAGAAAATACCAATCCATGGGTTGTCGATAATAAAGATAATTGGGGAAACAACTCCTTTCAGGTATTTGTGGAGCTGGCCGATAGTCAATATCAAACCATTGTGGAATCAAGCATTGTGAATATGCTTACGGAAAAGGATCCTAATGATTCGTACGTTCGAGACCTTTTTCTCTACCCAATGGAAAGGTGGCGTCTTTATGAATTTGAGAATGGGAAAGAAGCAGGCGGCAGAATTGAGTATGTTCAGTTATTCCTCGCAATAGGCATTGCCATTCTGTTGATTGCCTGTATAAACTTTATGAACCTTGCCACAGCCAGGTCTGAAAAAAGAGCAAAGGAAGTTGGTATACGTAAAAGTATTGGGTCGCGAAGAATTGAAATAATAATTCAGTTTTTAAGCGAATCTATACTGATTTCTCTAATATCTTACATTCTAGCGATCGGACTAGTCCTCCTTGCCTTACCCGCCTTTAATCTAACTGTAGATAAGCAGTTGACTCTTGATTTTACGAGCGCTCAGTTCTGGATTTTTACAGCTGTTCTTGTCTTTGGTACTGGATTAATTGCCGGAAGTTATCCCGCATTTTACCTATCCTCTTTCACACCGGTTAAAACCTTAAAGGGTGTAATTTCTGTTGGCAAGGGAGCAAACACTCCTAGAAAAGTGCTTGTAGTCCTTCAATTTGCGATAGCTATGATTCTTGTTGTTGGCACCTTTGCTATTTATCAGCAGATTAGTATGATCCAGAATCGAACCTTAGGCTATAATCAGGAAAACCTCATTACAATTGATTTTAACGAAGATTTAGAAGAGAATTATGAAGTCTTGAAAAATGAAGTCCTCCAATCTGGCGCGGTTGAGTCCATGACAAGATCTAATAGCAGTATTGCCCAGATCTCTTCTAATAATTTCCTTAGTTGGCCGGGAAAACCAGAAGAAACTCAGGTAATTTTTAGCACCATTGTTTCGGAGTATGATTATGCCAAAACGATGGGCATTAATATGGTAATGGGGCGCGAATTTTCAAAAGATTTTGCCAGCGACACAAGTGCAATTATTGTTAACAGGGCAGCACTTGAATTGATGCAATTAGAAAACCCCATTGGTGCAGAACTCGATCTCTGGGGTCAAAAAAGGGTTTTGATAGGTGTGTACGATAATGTCCTAAGCGAATCACCTTATCGCGAGGTTAAACCATTATTTAATATTCTGGATAACTGGGGAGGGGTAATTACTTTAAGGTTGAAAAGAGGACAAGACATTCAGGAGTCATTGGCTACTCTTAAAGAACTTTTTAGTAAGTATAACCCTGCATATCCGTTCGATTATAGCTTTGTCGATGAAGAATTTCAACGAAAGTTTACTACCATTAAACTTACCAGACAGTTAGCACTAAGCTTTTCAGTTTTGGCCCTATTAATAACAAGCTTGGGCGTGTTCGGATTAGCATCATATACCGCTGAGCAGCGCACCAAAGAAATTGGAATAAGGAAAGTGCTGGGAGCATCGGTCAACGGTCTCATTAGTCTAATCTCGAAGGACTTCACCTGGCTCGTACTAACGGCCTTCTTGGTCGCTGGGCCGCTCTCGTATTATTTGATGGATACGTACCTAGATCGGTACCCAATACGAATTAGCATTGCTTGGTGGTTAATGCCACTGGCAGGTCTACTTGTTTTAAGTTTTTCACTAATTATAGTTTCGTATCAGGCCCGAAAAGCAGCTAGGTCAAATCCTGTAAATTCACTTCGGAACGAATAGGTTATTTTAGTAGTATGACAAAGTTTATTGTGCTTCTAAGAGGTATTAATGTAAGCGGGCAAAAGAAAATAATAATGTCGGAGCTTCGGGAAACACTATCCGATGCTGGTTTCGAAAGTGTGCAAACCTATATTCAGAGTGGAAATATTATTCTTGATGCAAAGGAGAATGATGCAAGCTTGGTAGAGGAACAGATTTACATATTGATTAAAGGGAAGTATGGCTTTGAAGTTGAGATATTCGCATTTGAGCCATCTTACCTCACTAAAATCATTAGCTTGAATCCATATCTTAATGATACCGTTGATACCAAAAAGCTATACTTAACCATCTTAAAGCAAGCTCCACAGGAAGAGAATATAAAAAGGCTCAGGGAATTCAATACGATGCTAGACCGTTATGAAATAAGGGGCTCGGTAATTTACATTTTTTATGAAGAAGGAGCGGGTAAATCAAAGCTTACGAATAACCTTATAGAGTCTAAGTTAAAGGTAAAAGCAACGAGTAGAAACTGGAATACTACCTTAAAATTAGCGGAACTCGCTGCTTCCTCTTGACGGATATATTAGTATTTCACATAATTTAAAGGGCTGAATAAACATCGCTATATGCTCTCGAACTAAACAATGATAATTGTCATTAAAGTCGAAGTTTATTTTGCAAAGTATTCAATAATAATCGACTTCTATAGTCATTAAACGCCTGTTATTTAGTAAATTTACACCGTAATATTTTTTAAAATTAAACGCAGAAAAAACGTCATGGAAGGCTATACATACGCAGATCAAAAGCTCCATTTCTTAAGTCAGGTAATTGCTAAGGCGAATCGGAGTTACGTGCCATCAAAGCCAGACGACAGCCATACAAATCTATACTTTGATACCCTGGATAGTAGAATTGTTGGACGTTGGATAAACAATGGTAAAGATCAACTACTACTTACCCTCAATCTTAAAACGTATGAGTTTGAATGGTTAAATTCACATAAAGAACCAGTTTTAACTATTGGAACACTCGGCAAAATGATTACCGATGTCGAGGACGAAATTGATAGTAGATTAGGAGACCTCAATCTAAAACCTCAGGGTTTTAAGGATCCATTACACTTTAAAATACCCGATTATCCTTTTGCGAATGAGCCGATCTCTGAAATTGATAATATTCACCTTAGAGTTTGGAAATCTTTTCGCCAATTAGCCAATAGATTATCATTTCTTGTGATGGGTGATATCCAAATTGTAGGTGATGTTAGAATTTGGCCTCATCATTTTGATACTGGCATGTATGTAGAAATTGGCCAAAAGTTAGGTCTTGGATTTGGACTTGCCATGCAAGACGAAATGGTAGGTCAGCCCTATTTCTACATGTCTGGGTATCCTATCCATGGCCAAATTAAATACGAAAACTTACCAGAAATGGAAGCAGGAATCTGGGAGCTAAATGACAAATGGAAGGGCTCAATATTGCCACTTACCGCACTTACTAACGGAAGTTTTAGCGAGAATCGTCAGGTGATTACCGACTACCTATCTAAATCGATAAATTGGTATGTGAGCCATTGGTAGGCGCAGAATTTTTCTGAAATGAGTTAGCATTTTCAAGGGATAATTGTATTCTTGTTGGGTATGAATGTTTTCGATTCACTTGAAAATACCATCGAGAGGTTAAGGAATAATGCTATTCCAAAGGAACGTAAAAAGGTTCTGGAGCCTCTTATCGCCTATGTACAAAAGAAAGTTTCGGCCAACGAAGAGGTAAGTTTAAACTTTATCTGTACCCACAATTCAAGACGAAGTCAGCTTGCTCAAATCTGGGCGGCAACAGCCTCGCATTATTTTAATGTTAAGATCAATTCCTGCTCCGGAGGAACCGAAACAACAGCTTTTCATATTAATGCTATCAACGCGTTACGCGATGCGGGTTTTGAAATTACTATGGGCGAGAAGATCAACCCAAATTGCTTTGTTAAGTTTAATGAACTTGATAAACCAATAGTCGCGTACTCAAAACTGTATGATGCAGAGTCGAGCCCTTGTGACGATTTTGCCGCAGTTATGACCTGCTCTGATGCAGAGAAGAATTGTCCTTTTATTCCAGGCGCAGCGCAACAGATTTCATTATTGTATGAAGATCCTAAAGCGTTTGACGGAACTCCTGATGAGGAAAAGGCCTATCGAGAAAGGTCAGACCAAATAGGAGCAGAATTGCTATATGTCTTTTCTCGCATCAAATAATTAATCAGTACTTCAGCCACCATCTAGGCATATCGGTAGACAAATCGCCTATTATTTGCGCTTGCCCTATTCTGGGAGTAATAATGGGTACAGCTTTCCGCTGCGCTTCCGCAGAGGCCCTAACAATGGGGTCATCCCAATCATGGAAGGCAAGGGTAAAAGCACCCCAATGAATTGGCATAAAATATCTACTTTTTACATCTATTGCTGCCTGGACAGTCTCTTCAGGCATCATATGAATGGCTTTCCAATCAACATTGTATTGACCGCATTCCATTAACGCCAAATCGAATGGGCCGTATTTTTTACCAATCTCCTTGAAGTGAGGACCATAGCCGCCATCCCCACTGAAGTAAACTTTCTTATTTTTTCCACTAATCACCCATGACGACCACATGGTTGTAGACCGATCAAATAGACCTCTACCTGAAAAATGTCGTGCCGGTGTGCAAACCAAGGTAATACTATCTATTTGAATCGAGTCCCACCAGCTTAATTCATGAACTCTATCCTCCGAAATACCCCAAGAAATAAGATGGTTGCCAACTCCAAGGGGAGAATAGAAGTCTCCAACGTTGTCATTTAGCTTTTGTATTGATTCATAGTCTAAATGATCGTAATGATCATGCGATAGAATTACAGCATCGATATAGGGTAAGTCTTCTATCGCTATGGGTAACTCGTTAGAATAGCGCTGAGGTCCAAGCCATGGAATTGGGGACGGGCTCTTGCCTAACATGGGATCGAGCAATATTTTTTTGCCTTCAAGTTCGAGCAAAAAGGCAGAATGACCAAACCATGTAATCCTACTTATAGAGTCTTCTAGAGTAACAATATCGAGCGAGTCTACTTTTATAACATCAATATTGCCCCCCGGATCTCGATTTGGAGCATCTTCGAACATCTTCTTTAGCAATCGCCCCGGTTCTAGATCCATCTCTGTCTTGATCTCATTCACGAAAATGCCATCTTCATAATGTCCGGTTTTCGCATATGTTTCTGCTTGACTCTTAGATGGCGCTCTCCCAAATTGAGGGCTGGTATTAAGAAAAACAGTTGTGGCAAGGACGAAAAAAGCCACTAACCCAAGAAGAGTGTACCCTAAATATTTAAATGCTTTTTTCATAAGATCGCCATGATTTAATAACCCTTTGTTCGATTGAATAATGACGAATCGTGCGTTTGATTATTTTATTTCTTAATTTCAAAACGCAAGGGTACAAATTACTATGAAGAAATATATTGATCTCTTATTAAGAATTAGCGTAGCAGTTATTCTACTACAAACTCTCTTTTATAAATTTTCCGCTCATCCAGACAGTGTATATATTTTTGAACGGGTAGGTATGGAGCCGTTTGGGAGAATTGGAATTGGTATCCTTGAACTAATTGCTGCCGTTTTAATTTTAATACCTGCAACCGTTTGGTTGGGGGCAGGGTTAACTGTAGGAGTAATTGCCGGAGCTATATTTTTTCACCTCACAAAAATTGGAATTGAGGTACAAGGCGATGGAGGCTTACTTTTTTATATGGCCGTCTTTACAATGATCTTCTCTTTGATTCTGTTAGGGTTACACCGGAAAGAAATACCCATTATTGGAAACAGGCTTTAATAATACTGGCGCTCAACGCGATTTCCAATACTTGTCATTATTTCATAATCGATGGTTTCGGCAGCCAAAGCTAGATCTTGAATGTTAATGTGCTCGCCCATTAACTCTACTTCGTCACCAACATGGCAATCAATATCAGTTACATCAACAAAGGTCATGTCCATGCAAACGTTACCAATAGTTGGAGCATATGCACCGTTAATAAACACTTTAGCATTACCATTGCTCCAAAGCCTGTTATATCCATCGGCATAGCCCATTGGTAATACTGCAATCCGCGAACCATCCTTCTCTATTTTTCCTTTTCTAACATACCCTACCGTTTCTCCTTTGTTAAGGGTATTTATCTGTGAGATTTTTGTGACCCATTTACTAATCTGAATAAATTCTTCTTCTTGGGTGTGAGAAGGGTCAATACCATATACACCCATACCAGCTCTAACCATTTCGTACTGGTGGTTTGGGAATCGTAAAATGCCTGCCGAGTTCAGGATGTGTCTCATCGGGTTGTAGCCTAATTTTTCACTAAGCAACTCAAAACCTTGATTAAAGGATGTGATTTGTTCAATGGTAAAGTCATCTTGATACTCTTCTGGACTTGAAGCGAGATGAGTGTATGCACCAATCACCTCCACCCCATGCTCTACTAGATTGAGGGCTGCCGGACCTATTTCTTTGTGGCTAAATCCAAGCCGATTCATGCCGGTATTGAGCTTTACATGTACTTTAATCCGTCGTATGTCATTCGGATTCAATTTTATTAGCTGTGTTAATTGATCAGGATTATAGATTGTAGGTTCTAAATTATAGGAGATTACCTCCTCGAGGTCTAAGACTCCCGTGTTCATTACCATAATTGGCAATGTAACGCCCTCCTCGCGTAGTGTAACGCCCTCACTTACGTAGGCAACACCTAAATAATCAACTAGCTTATTCTCGTCCAGGTACTTCGCCAATATGGCATCGCCATTTCCATATCCTTCAGCTTTTATCATTAACATTATTTTAGTCATCGGATTGAGGCTGTTCTTATATACCTCTATGTTATTTTTAACCGCTGAATAACTAATGATCAATTTAGTCGGATGGGATGTTTCAGAAACCTTGCTCATGCTTTTAAGTCCTTATTATTCTTTATATAATGCAATACATATTTTATATTATAACGACCTAATATAACCTTGCGCCATTAGGTACGCGTTTGTCGGCTGTGGCAATTATAATATCATTATTCTGATCATTGAAGCCCGTAATTAGGCATTGTGACTTAAATGGTCCAATTTGTTTTTCACCCAAATTTACGACAGCGCATACTTGCTTTCCTACTAAATTAGCAGTGCTGTAGTTTTTGGATATTTGAGCACTTGATTTTAAGACACCAAGTTTACCAAAATCCACCCATACTTTATATGCTGGTTTAATGGCTTCCTTAAATTTCGCTGCCTTTAAAATGGTGCCTATACGAATATCTACTTTTTCAAAGTCTTGATACGATATCTCAGGTTTAAGATTTTCCATAATTTCGCTTAATAAGAGCTAATTTCGTCTTTCTTGGCTAAGTCCAAAAAAATTAGCAACAAAATCTTGAAATATTGATAACATTTTTATCCGAATGCACGTATATTTACGGACGCTAAACGAATTCCCGCTTGTGAGAAACAAATCGAGTAGTTTAATTTTAATTGTTGTAATAGTTTTAGCAGTACCATTTTCTGGTTTTGCCACTGATCCTAAACAGGATGGTCAGAACGAAAATGGGCAACAGGAAAACACTTCAAAAGAAGATTCCGTGACAATTTATGAGGAAGATACGAAGGTGAATGATCAACTATATGATTACACCCCAATTATTCCTTCTGCAAATGACGCCGTAATCTCAGGAGCTACCGAGTATAAGCCCTACGTGGCTAAATCTCAGGAGACTGAAAAACTTGAAGCGGAAGTAGATTCTAATTCTGCTATGTCCTTCAACTTTATCTATTATATAATGGATAAGTTTAAGTTTACAGACCCTCTCGACTAAACATTTGAAGAGGCGGCGTAGGCTTCTATATCTTTCAGTGTAATTTTCCCTTCAAAATAGGCTTTTCCAAAAATCGTTGCAAAGACTCCTATGTCTTCTAATTTTTTGATATCATCCATTGTGCTTACCCCGCCACTGGCTAACAGCTTGAGGTCTGGGAATTTCTTCTGAATTTCTTGATAGAGTTTATAAGGAGGATTAGACATTGTTCCATCCTTATCAATATCCGTTGTTTTTACATATTTCAAACCACGATCGTAGAAGTATCCGATGTGATCAAATAAGTCGATATCAGTATCTTGTTGCCAACCTTTAACAGCGACTTTGCCATTGCGACTATCGGCACTAAGTGTGATTTTTTCGCGGCCATAAGAGATTATCCAGGATGCAAATAAGCTTTTTTTCTTAACTGCAATACTCCCTATGGTTAAATAACTGGCACCATACTCAAAAGCCTTACTAATGTCGCCATCGGTATTTACACCACCTGTAAAGTCAACTTTTAAATTTGTGTGGCCAACGATCGCTTCAAGGACATGGTAATTGATTGGCCAGCCTTCCCTGGCACCATCTAAATCCACGAGGTGTATCACCTCAATGCCACTATCCTCGAACTTCCTACAAAGATCTATAGGACTTTCTTCGTAAGCTTTAGGGTTATTATAATCGCCTTGCTTTAGTCGATTAATCTTGCCCCCAAGTATCGATATGGATGGAATAAGTTGCATTGGTTTTGATTATTATTTCAATACAAATTTACTCACTGCATTTTGTATTGAAATAGTTGAGCCCAACAAAATACCAAAATTATTTGTCAATTACAAGTCGAAACCCTTGTCCGTGCACTGTGATAATTTGCACTTGTTGGGAGGCGCTCAGGTGTTTACGAAGCTTGTTAATGTATACATCCATGCTTCGCGCATTAAAGTAGCTATCATCGCCCCAAATTATTTTTAACGCAGAGGCTCTTTCTAATGTCTTATTTTGTGATTGCGCTAGGAGAAGGAGAAGTTCTGCTTCTTTAGAGGTAAGATTCCGTTTTTCACCTCCCAGGGATAGGGTTTGGTGATTATAATCAAAAGTATATTCGCCTAGTTCAAACGCTGTAATTTCGCTTACATTCTCTTCTGATCGCCGCAAGATTGCCTTTATTCTAAGGTCGAGCTCTTCCATGCTAAAGGGCTTTTTAATGTAATCATCTGCGCCTAACTGCAGCCCTCTAATAGTATCTTCTTGCAGAGAGCGTGCAGTGAGAAAAATAAAAGGAACATCCTTATCCAATTGCTTGATCTGTACTGCGACTTCAAATCCATCCTTTTTTGGCATCATAATGTCTAAAATGCATAGGTCAAAACTAGATTTTCGAAACAAACTTATGGCCTCTTCTCCATCGCGTGATAAGGTCGCAGCATAGCCTTTAAGCTCAAGGTACTCACGTAAAACTTGTCCAAGGTTGGGATCATCTTCTGCAATAAGGATTTTTGTTGCGCTCATTATTACAAAGGAATGGTTATCGTAAATGTACTCCCCTTTTTTATCTCCGAATCTAAGCTGACTTCACCATCGTGGGCATTAATTATATAGAGCACATAGTTTAATCCCAGGCCGAAACCTTTAACATCATGGAGGTTTCCTGTTGGTACGCGATAAAACTTATCAAACACCTGTTTTTGCTGATCTCTCGTTAAGCCAATTCCGTGATCCACTACCTGAATGGTAAAGCTTGACGCCGTACTTGAGGCAATCAATTCGATTTTTGGGTCGTTTTTAGAATATTTTATGGCATTATCCACGAGATTGAAAAGCGCATTGCTGAAATGGCTTACATCAGCATCAAATAGAATATCAACAGGTAGTGGCGTATATTGAATACTGCCCTTTCGCTCTTCTACTTGAAATTTAGCCCGATCAATAACGGAGTCGACTAAATCATTCACACTCGTTTGCTGCTTATTTAGGCTGAAATTATCCTTGTCCATGGAAGCCAACTGCAAGACCTTTTCAACCTGGCCACCTAAACGAGCACTTTCTTCCTGAATAACTTTAACATAGCGAGCTGTTGTATCTCTCGAATTTAGAATAGCCTCTTCTTGAAGAGCTTCTGTGGCCAGAGCTACCGTTGCAATTGGAGTCTTAAATTCATGAGTCATATTATTGATAAAATCATTTTTAAGATCCGCCACCTTTTTTTGATGAATTATCTTGTAGACTACATATGTGAAAATGCCAATAATCGTTAAGGTAAAAATCAAGGATATTAATAGCGATAGCCATACTTTACTTAACAAGTAGCTGTTTTTCTCAGGAAAGCTAACGAGTAATGAGAGGTTATTTGAAATGATATCGTTTGGAAATAATGAAGCTTTCAGAGCGTCAGCTTTTAGAGCCTCTAGGTCAGAAGATTGTTGGATTTTGAAGGAATCATTATAATTATCATAAACACCAAACTCAAAATGTAGTGCGATCCCATGGTTTGATAATTCAATCTTGAGCAGGCTGTCGATAATAGCCGGATGTACGCGCTTTGGTGCTCTTACTTCGTGAATCATCATTTCTTCTACAACCTTCCGAAACACCTTCCGCTTTGAATTTATTTTTGTTGCTACCTCGTCAGGATCGATTTCTTCTTCACTGGTATAAACCGCAATGGTATTTCCAATTACGGCCGTATCTCCAATAAATTCCCTTATTTCCTTAGTTGAATCGTCCCTGATTATTACTTTGATTCTTCGGTTATCATTAGAACGGTAAGAGAACGAAGCATCTGCTGTATCACCTTCAGCCTTAATATTAAGTTCAAAATTAACCGTGCTATCATCATTATTCTCGGAAGCCCCAAAGAAGGCAAAGCTATTGGTAGCTACGGTAATCATCTCAGTTTTTTCTAACCGCTCTGCCACCAGATGCATCGATTCTAATGCATCCTTCTCAAAGCGCTCATTACTTAGCGCTATGGTATTATTAATCCAATATATTTGAAATGAACTCAGGCCAATCAACGCGATTGCCATCATACTTACCAGAGCCCAAATTGTATATTTAGTCATACAGATCAGTTATCAATACGACAAAAGTATAGCATAAGCCTAGTCAGATGTTGAATTTAACATTTTTTAACCCTCAACATACAAGTACCATCCTAGGTTAACTACAAGATCAAAATGATAATTCCATTGGGTTGTTAACCCGAGGTTGACCTTTTAGTTGGTATTGCTCCCCATATCATCCCTTCCGGTGAATCCACTGAAACACCAAGTGCGAGACCGGAATTCTTTTTGTTTAACTCAAGGGCAGCTTGAGCATTATACCAACCCATTTTAAATGATTTTCGAAAGTTTCGTTTTGGGTTTTTTGAATAGTTCATGATTGATTCTTTTTATTAAGAGTATAATGACTAAAGTTTACAACCACCACCCGAGATTAAGTTTAAATCCAAAATGGTTGCGCCAGATATCAGACTGGTCGTCATATGTAAAATATGACCCTCCGAATTGTAGACCTAAACTAAGGGTGAAGTGCTTCTCAGTTTCAAACATATAGCCCGGTTCGATTCCCAATGTAGTAGTATAATGGTCATTAAGTAAGTTCCTACCAAACCCCAGTACCGGGCCTGCATAAAATCCATGAGATTTAGAATTTGTTTTCTCTTTTTTACTGAATATAAAATATGGTACAACGGCTTGAAGTCCTAAATCTGAAAATCCTTCTGTGCCACCAAAGTGATAATTCCCCAGCGTGGTTAATCTCAGGTCAAACTTCTTCGACAATGGCATCTGCAATACAATTGGTATAATATTTATATCGAATTCACCTGCATCATAGAACTGCTCCTTGGTAACTGCTGGTTGAATGCCTAAGAATAATGGCTTCTTTTCTTGTGCCCAG
>CBDUMS010000083.1:0-16209 GCA_965368405.1 uncultured Cyclobacteriaceae bacterium | reverse complement strand
GCTTTTTTAACGCATAGGCGTACAGGAGGGCTAAACTTACAAAGATGGAGGCTGCGCCAAATCCATAAATTACCATAAGGGTAGGACCATCATCAGCTGGCATAGTCTCCGTAAAGAGTACTCTAAGTGCTTGCTCATTGCCGGTTATTAAGCCACCGAATAACGTGTAGAGGATATTAAAAAGAAACTTTAGTGGGTAAACATAGAACAGTATTAAAAATAGAACAAGAGTGTTCAAGGCGACAATATTTGAATCTCGTAAACCGTATCGAATAAAGAAAATATAATGCTGATACCAAATCACCATTAGTAAAACAATGGTTGCGCCAAAAGGAACAAAATCTTTCAAAAAGGCTAATAACTCATTAAACCTTTCGGGCACGTCAGAAGAAATGAGAAGCAGCGCTATTGCAATTGCAAAAACCCCATCACTTAAACCTTCGATTCGGGTATGTTCCATTCCTCTCAATCGAAAGTTGGATGTCTCTTTTTTAGTCTTTTGCTTTAATTGCTGCCGCATAATGAATAGTTCCTTGACAATATTAATGTAATATGGCATTCAATTACAAATACCATCGTCAGCGTTGAACTTATTACCATATGATTAAGTTAAATTAATCAGTACAAATTATTAGAATAAATATCCAATTAGTCAACGCTTTGTACATATTTTCGTAAGCATTAGAGGTCATCAACATAAGTAGTTCTAATTAACATCCTTAAACCATTGAAAATTAAACTTTTACCCTTTTTCTTTCTTATACTCTTTGTATCGGGTATCGTACATGCTCAAGATAAGCGAAGTCTATCGGGGTTTGTACGAGACGCAGAAACAGGAGAGGAGTTAATCGGTGTTACAATTTACATTAGTGACCTCAAGGCCGGCGTTGTAACCAATGTTTATGGATTTTATTCTATTACTCTTCCTCAAGGTTTACATGACGTTCGTTATAGCTATATAGGCTATGAGAGTAAAACTTTTTCACTGGATTTAAGTCAGGATATTACGAAAGATGTTGAGTTAGCGACGTCTTCCGAAACCATGCAAGAGGTCGTAATCAAAGGGCAGGCACAAGATGCCAACGTTACCAATTTGGAAATGAGTACTGAAAGAGTTGATATCGGCCAACTTAAGAAAATGCCCTCTCTGTTTGGCGAACCAGACCTTATCAAAGCTATTCAAATGATGCCAGGTGTAATTACGGCTGGTGAAGGGACTTCATCGTATTTCGTTCGTGGTGGAAGCGCCGATCAAAACCTTATCCTGATTGATGAAGCACCAATATATGATCCTTCACATCTGTTTGGCTATATCTCGGTTTTTAATGCCGACGTCGTAAAAGAGTCGAAATTATACAAAGGCGGAATCCCATCCGCTTATGGCGGGCGACTATCCTCAATCTTAGATGTTCGGACTATCGATGGTAACAAGAAGAAATTTAGTGCTAAAGCAGGTATTGGAACACTTGCCAGCAAGGTAATGATAGAAGGGCCAATAAAAAAAGATGTTGGTTCTTACCTATTATCAGCTAGAAGATCCTATGCTGATTTATTTCTAAAGATTGCAGGCAATGAGAATAGTGTTTTCTTCTATGATGTAAACGCTAAAGTGAACTGGAATTTGGGGCCAAAAGATAAGCTGTATATCGCAGGCTATTTCGGACGAGATGCTTTCAGTCTAGGAGGTGCATTCACCTTTGATTGGGGTAACACTACCGGTACTTTACGATGGAACCATCTATTCAATAATAAACTTTTTTCAAACACGACATTTATTGCCAGCAAGTTCGATTATGGACTTGAACTCGAAGATGAATCTTTAGGATTTCGATGGACGTCGGTTATAAACGAGTATTCGTTTAAACAGCATTTTACCTGGTTTGCCACCCCCAAAGTAGAACTAGATTTTGGGTATGATGGTACATTTCGATTGTTTAGACCAGGTAAGATTACCTCAAATGCATCTGAGTCGATCTTTACTGATGTTGAGCTGCAACGACTGCAGGCTTTAGACCATGCATTTTTTATTAATAATAAGCATACGATAAATGAACGTTTTAGTATGGAGTACGGAATCCGCTTATCGATATTCCAGCAAGTTGGTCCAGGTGATGTTTATACCTATTCAGACCCTAAGGACAACGTGAACATTAATATTTTAAGCACACAGACTTATAAAGATTGGGAGAACATTAAGACCTATATTAACTGGGAACCCAGGCTATCGGGACGAGTAATACTTAACGATCTTAGCTCGGTAAAGTTCAGTTACAATAGAATGGTTCAAAACGTACACCTTATTTCCTCGGGCACTGTGCCTTTGCCCTTTAATACCTGGTACCCCAGTTCAACCTATCTTAATCCTCAAATTGCCGATCAGATTGCACTGGGCTATTTCCGTAACCTAAACGACAATATGTATGAGGGATCGGTGGAAGGCTTTTATAAATGGTTAGACAACGTCACTGATTTCGCAGACAATGCAGACATCTTTTTCAATGAGTTTTTAGATACTGAATTTCGACAAGGTAAATCAACAGCATACGGTTTTGAAACCCAGATAAAGAAAGTAAAGGGCGATTTTACCGGTTTTATAAATTACACATGGTCTAAGGTAGAGCGAATTATACCCGAAGTTAACCAGGGTAAAGTATTTTTTGCTAACTACGACCGCCGAAATTCTTTTAATATGTTGCTCGCCTATGAGCTGAACGATAAATGGTCCTTTAGCACAACGTTTACTTATAGTACAGGCCGCCCAATAACGCTTCCAACGGGTCAGTATCAATTACAACAGTTTACCCCATCGCTGGTTACAGAACGTAACGGTTATAAAATGCCGGATTTTCATCGGGCCGATGTATCTGCCGTTCTGGTGCCGAGTAAAAATGCGAATCGTAGAATGCAAACAAAATGGGTCTTCTCGATCTATAATGTTTACAATCGTAAAAATGCCTTTACCATCTATTCACAAGATCAGGAAGACCAGAATGGAGAGCGAACAGGCAATAAGGAATTCGTAATGGTTTATCTTTTTCCAATTGTACCATCCGTAACCTTTAACCTGAGCTTCTAATGATTAGATTCTTAAAAATATCTATTGCTAGCATTCTATTTAGTGCTGTTTTCGCATGCGAAGAGGTGATAGAAATTGATATTACTCAGGCACCACCTCAGCTTGTTATTGATGGTGTACTGACTAATGAAGACACGGTGCACCGGGTTCGCATTAGTAGAACAGGTAATTTTCAGGGAAATACGGGTGAAATTGTGAGTGATGCCATTGTAGAGGTGCGCGATAATTTTGGAAATATTTTTAATTATACGCATAATCCAGAAGGTGTAGACTCCTTAGATGGTTATTATTATTCTGATCAGCAGTTTGCGGGAGAAATTAGTGGTATTTATGAACTTCGCGTTAATGTAGATAACGAGTCCTATACTGCACGTGATACTCTTCGACCGATTACTACCATCGATAGTCTGAGCATAGAGGTTAATCCTTTTGCCCAAAACGACCCGGAAAGTGATGGCGAGATATATCAGGTGTTACTCTATGCTGATGAACCACAAGAAACTGATGATTTCTACTACTTTAAGTTCTACAGAGATAGCGTAATTGTTTCGGGAAATAACGTTTTTGTGTTTGATGACAAATTGCTTGGCAGTAGCCTTAATGGCTTGCCATCACCTGTTCTTTATAAAGAAGGGGAATTCGCTAGCGTTGAAATATATAGTCTTACACGCGAACAATTTGTCTATTATACCGATCTGGGTAATATCCTGAATAGCGATGGAGGATTTTTTAGCCCACCGCCGGCAAACCCAAGATCTAATATTAGCGGTGGTGCATTAGGCTTATTTCAGGTATCTGGTATAACACGAGGGTCTATCCTTATCGAAGCACCCGAATAAGGTGGCAGTGTCTGCATAGACCTGTACTTTTTCGATAGATTGGTTAACTTTGGTATCTAACCGATCTTATAAATCATGAAAAAATTACTTTCTATAGCGACCCTATTTGTTTGCTTTATAGGCTGCCAATCCCCAGATGAATCTACAGAAGAAGTTGTAAAATCTGAAGTTCAAGTAAAACTGGACGAGTATGCTTCTTTTACCTTGACAACCGATATGTCTAAACTCAGTGACAAGGAAAAGGCAATGATTCCAATCCTGATTGAAGTCGCAGAAATAATGGACAATCTCTTCTGGCAAGAGGCCTATGGAGATAAGGCTGCTCTCCTAAGCAGTTTGCCTGATGACGCGACCCGTGAATTTGCGAAAATTAATTACGGTCCTTGGGATAGACTTGATAATAATGCTCCTTTTGTTGATGGCGTTGGTGAAAAGCCCGCTGGGGCACAATATTATCCTTCCGATATGACGAAAGAAGAGTTTGACGCTTTCGAAAGTGACAATAAAACTAGCCTTTACACATTTATCAAACGCGATAATCAAGGGAATCTCTATACCGAATGGTACCATGAAGCCTTTGCTGAAGAAGTTGAGCGAGCAGCAGCATTATTACGAAAAGCTGCAGAGTTGGCCGAAGATGAAGGACTAAAGAACTACCTCAGCTTACGGGCAGAAGCACTACTTACAGATGATTATCTAGCGAGTGATTTGGCTTGGATGGATATGAAATCGAATCATATTGATTTTGTAGTTGGTCCTATTGAAAATTACGAAGATCACCTTTACAACTATAAATCGGCACATGAAGCCTATATTTTGGTTAAGGACCTGGCGTGGAGCGAGAGATTAGCAAAATTTATTGCCTTCCTACCCGAACTCCAGATGAACCTGCCTGTGCCTGATGAGTACAAGCAAGAAGAGCCTGGAACAGAATCTGATCTCAATGCATATGATGTGATTTATTATGCAGGAGACTGCAACTCTGGTTCAAAAACTATTGCCATTAACTTGCCCAACGATGAGCGCGTTCAATTAGCAAAAGGAACCCGAAGACTCCAACTAAAGAATGCCATGCAAGCCAAATTCGATAAGATAATGGTACCCATCGCCGAGCTCTTAATCGATGAAAGCCAGCGCAAACATGTTACATTCGATGCTTTTTTTGCGAATACCATGTTTCATGAAGTTGCCCATGGCTTAGGAATTAAAAACACCCTCGATGGTAAGGGAACGGTAAGAAATGCCTTGCTCGAAAAGGCCTCTGCATTGGAAGAAGGTAAAGCCGATATCTTAGGGCTCTATATGGTTACCCAGCTCCAGATGAAGGGAGAAGTAGAAGGTAATTTAATGGATTATTATACCACTTTCTTAGCAGGAATTTTTCGATCTGTACGCTTTGGCGCGTCTAGCGCTCATGGAAAAGCCAATATGATCCGCTTTAACTTCTTTAAGGAAATGAATGCCTTTAGTTATAATGAAGAGCTTGGAACCTATAAAGTCAATTTCGATGAGTTTCAGGCTGCGATGAACGCACTTACAGAGAAAATCTTAACTCTTCAAGGTAATGGCGATTACGAAGGAGTAGGGCAGTTGTTCGATGAAATGGGTGTAGTGGGAGCAGAATTACAGTACGATCTTGATCGCGTGAGCGACGCAGGTATTCCGCGTGATATTGTCTTTGAGCAAGGGGTTGAAGTTCTGGGCTTGCAATAACCTGCAAAGAATAACAGTCTGGTTCTTAGAATTACTGATAAAACAGGAAGCGTAATAGCCACAGAAGTTTTAACATGCTAAAAGATGTAGCTCAATATATTGCCAAGCATCCTGATCGGAAACCTGAGTTGGAATTGCTCCGTGGCATTATGGCAGATCTGCCTTTACAGGAAACCCTGAAATGGGGTGCCCCGGTATACGTTTTTGAGAGCAAGAATATTATTGGACTCGGAGCCTATAAAGCTTATGTAGGAATCTGGTTTTATCAGGGCGTGTATCTTAGCGACCCAAACAAAGTCCTCGTTAATGCCCAGGAAGGAAAAACCAAAGCCATGCGACAATGGCGCTTCAATTCAATTGATGAAATTGATGCAGAAGCCGTAAAGGCCTATGTGTTAGAGGCAATCGAAAACCAAAAACAAGGCCTGGAGTTAATTCCGGAAAGAGGTGGATCATTACAGGTAGGGCCAGAATTAAAGCAGGTTCTTACAACAGATCGGCAGTTGAATGCAGCCTTTAATCAGCTAACAGCTTTCAAACAAAAAGAATTTGCAGCGTATATTGAAGAAGCAAAGCGCGAGGCAACCAAGCTATCAAGGATTGAAAAAATCAAACCCCTGATTCTTGCAGGTGAAGGGCTTAATGATAAGTATCGAAACTAGTATTAAAACCTCTTTTTCAGTTAAGGGGAAATATACTTAACAGAGAAAACTAATCGACCTCAATAAAAATAAACCGAGTACCTCGGAACATATTAGCTGCTAGCGAAAGCGAGAATACCTGTACATCAAGTCCATCATTAATCCGTACCCCATTTCTTGTATAATCAGGATTAATAAAATTATTGAGATACCACTGAAATTTTATATTGACTCCTTTGTAAAACTGAATGCCGCCTATAATTGTATGCATTACTGCAGGAGTAGCATCGCTGAAATAATTAGTAAATTTAGTTTTAGCGCCACTTCTATCGGAGCTGTCCCATGTTTTGTATTTATAGTGGAAGGGTAATTCAAACTGATAGCCACCATAAACAAAGAATTTGTCCATCTTTCCAATTTTAATGGCAACAGGAATTCCAAGGTTGTAGGTTCTTTGAATTACTTTTTTATTGTTTTCATCCTGATATATAAAGCCAATATTTCTTACTTTAAGACCACTAAAAAAACCAATTGATTGATTCAAATCATAATGTGCGTGAACCCCAAAATTAAAAACAGGTGACCAGCGCATCTTAGTATCTCGCTCATTTCCATTTTGTGAGACCGTAGCAAATGAGAAAATCATCTCGGCTCCTGCCGTAGTATAGAATTGCGCCATCACTGGTTTTGAGAATAGAAGAATGCTTACAATTCCAATTGGTAGAAGTAGATTTTTCATTTTTTTGTATATATAATAGCTAGATTGAATTCTTTTAAAATGTTGTCCCAATGGTAAGCTCTGGCTTCTACATTTCCAATGATTTAGGTCAAGTAAATGCCTCTTTAATTGATGCTTTACATTAAACATTTTTTGCGAGGATCAAACTTTCCTTGTGTCGGCAATGAATTCCTATTCACCCGTAATGAAGACCCTTAACTCAGAGTAGAAAGTAATCCAGTTATAAGGCCGGTAAACTGTACCCTTAGAAATAAGAATTTTTCACAAATATCCTCAAAACCAAACCTAGATCAGTTTTTATGATTCGAATGGTTGTTTACTTTGTGTCAAACAAGGAAGAATTATGAAGAATCTATTATTAATATCGATGATTTTTGGCGTTTTATTAAGCTGCAACCCTGCACAGAAAGAACAGGTGGCAGAAGTAATGGACGAGGGTATAGAAACTGAAATGCCTACATTAACCGTTGACGAATTTGATATTACCGCAGGACAATTTGTAAATAGGGAGGTGGCTATTTCGGGCATTGTAGATCATGTCTGTAAGCACAGTGGCAAAAAACTAAAATTAGTAACCGACGGTGGTAGTGTTCACGTTGATTCGGAAACGCGCTTCGATGACGCGCTGGTTGGTCAGGAGATAGAGTTAACCGGAATTGTACGTGAATTACGTATCGACGAAAGTTACTGCCTGCAAATGGAAGAGGATAATACTAAAAAGCATCGCTCAGGAGAAATGAATGAAGAGCAAATGGGCAATCAGCATAAGATGATTCAGCATTACCGTGATTCAATGAAAGTGGCGGGTGTCGATCATCTCTCTTTCTACACTTTAGAGTATGTAGCTTTAGACAATAAGTCTGAATAAGCTTAGCACATCCTCATGATAAAAATGAAGTGGATTAGGCGCTGGAGTATCATCCTCCACAGGGATATTGGGTACTTTTTTATTGGAACTTCCCTTATCTATGGGCTATCCGGTATTGCGCTAAACCACCTTAATGATTGGAATCCAAGTTATTCTGTTGATATTCAACCAATAGAAACAAACATCGATCTAGCAAAAGGGGTCGAGAAGGAGAATATTGAGCAATTAGTTCGGTTATCGGGCGATGGAATGAGCTATAAAAGTCATTATTATCCTGATGACAATACCATAAAAGTCTTTTTAAAAGGTGGGTCTAATCTAATTGTGAATACTAATTCTGGGCTGGGCCGTGCAGAGTTTCTAAAACGACGACCCGTTTTTTATGAGGTGAACTACTTGCATTATAATCCGAATGCGTGGTGGATGTGGTTCTCTGATATTTTTGCGGCCGCCTTGATTTTTTTAGCCTTAACTTCTTTTTTTATGGTTAAAGGAAAGAAAGGAGCAACAGGCAGAGGAGGTATTTACATTGCGCTGGGCTTTATAATACCTATCGTATTCTTAATCATTTTTAATTAAACTGCTTGCTTGGTCTTCCAGGCTTCTAGTATCTCAGATTCTCTCGATAGCACTGTCTTAGCATTGTCTTCATATTCACTTCGTCGTTCGGGTGTAAGTGCATCAGAATACCACCAATCATGAATATCTCTAATCGATTCTGTTAGCGGACGATAGGAGAGTCCATTAGCTTTTGCCAACAAATTGCTTGCCAGCGCAGAACCTGCATTATTTCCTTCGGGCATAATCCAGGGAACAAGATAATACAAACCTTGTTCCTTAAGAAATTCATAATCTTCAACCCAAATCAAATCTATTGGTTCTTCAAAACTGGTTGAAGCCTGACTGACAAAGCCCTCCATTGTTGTCTTCTCGGCTGGACCTACGGCATTAAAAGATCCTGTTGTTTTTGTTTCTGCAAGACGGATCATCCATTCTGCAACATCGCGTACATCAATATATTGCACAGGATCCTGCTTTTTGCCGGGTACAAGGATCTCGCCTCCGCGACTTAAACGTATTGGCCAGTGGATAAACCGATCGGTTTTATCTGCGGGCCCGATCATATAAGTAGGCCGCACAATAATAGTTCGGTCTTCTCCGAAAGCAGTTTTTGCTGCTATTTCTGAATTCGCCTTCATAATGCCGTAGGCATACTCGAACTGCATATCTTCGTTTTCGATAGCTTCGGGCATTTCAAGAACTAATGAAGCGTCCTCCCTGAAGTCATTGCCTCGGTAGGGATAATAGACACCGGTTGAGGAAGTGTACAAGTAGAGTCCAACATTATCTTTTAGCAATTCAGCCGAAGCTTTTGTCCAGGCAACTTTTCTACCTGAGTTATCCAACACAACATCCCATTCTCGGTTTTTAAGAGCCTCCAAATCATTTTCGCGATCACCAATTAGCATCTCTACCTGATCGAACAATTCTGAATAAATCGTTGGCTTGGTTTTGCCACGGGTAAAGGTGGTTACTTTATGCCCTCTTTCTAATGCATAGGCTATCTGATGTGGCCCTAAAAAGCTTGTGCCCCCTAAAATTAGTATGGAAAGTTTTTTTGTTTCATTAGTATTTTTTGCCTGATCATCAGTGGAGCATCCGATTAGGCCAGACCCGGCCAAAGGGATGATTGCGCTGGCTTTTAGCGCCGTAGTAATAAACTTTCTTCTTTTTATCATATTGAAGGCTAACAGCTGTAATTTTTCAGTCTAATCTAAGAAAATAATTCACACTACAACTATTCCTTTATCCTTTACTATTATGAATTAAGCAAAAAAAACCGCCCCTTATTAGGGACGGTTCCATTGTTATTCGTTTTTACGCTATTATTTAGAAACTGTAAAGGGAGCTTTAACACTTACGTTGCCCCAACGAATTTCTAGATTAGCGTCGGTACCATTCGCATCAATATCAGATATATTAATCGTCATTGTCTCGGTGCTTTCAGCCGTTTTCATTGGTTTCGCCATAAAACGCATCACATCTTCATTCTCATCGTACTGCGTACCCCAGCTCTTCTTACTATTGATAATCATAGTCCACTCATCATCACCAGGAATGGTATAGAGTGTGTAGCTACCTGCAGCCAATTCTTTGCCACCGAAAGAAACAGGATTACTAATGGTGATTTCGGTTGCGTTATTCGCTCCCGTACGCCATACTTTACCAGTTTTTACCATTGAAGCCATATCTCTTCCTTTTAACCCAGGTCGAGAATAGGTAATGGTAATATCGGTTAAGCCAACGGTTTGAGTTAACACCGACTTTGGACTTTTCTGCACCTTTTGTGCACTTGCTTCATTGTTCAGGCCTACTATAAGTACGCCAGCGAACATTAATAAGATTAATCTTTTCATATTGCTATTTATTTAGAAAGTTCAGCTATAAGATCCTCATTTCTTTTGATATATCCAAAATCACTATCAGCGGCCTTAGCCTTGGCTAGTGATTCTTCGGCTGTTGCAATGGCTGCCTTAATTGATTTCTTATCACCTTTTTTTGCAAGCATTTGTGCTTTTAAATGGATATTCCAGAATTGATTAGGGTTCTCTGCAAGATACATGTCCATCCATGCGATAGCTTGATCAAGATCGCGACCTGTGCTAAAGTAATAATTTGCAGCAGCAACGTAATTTCCAGGATTAACCGTGGTGTTTTTTGCAATGGCCTCCATTACAACCTTATCAAAATCCGTTTTTAATGGAATCTTAACCGATGTGTTTTCCCAAGCCAGTTGAATTGCGGCGGTTGTATTGTCGGCACTTAAGTCAGAAATATTAAAAGTAAGTGCTTCTACAGGCTCAGTTAGTTTAGAAACCATTCCTTTAACTTTTAGTACTACGTCTGCTTCTTTAAATGCAGCCATATTACCACCGATACTCTTATCGCCATAGAACATTACATCCCAAGAATCTTTGTTTGGCATAGAAATGATCATGTACTCACCAGCAGGTAGCGTTTTACCATCAATTTCAAGGTCGGCACTCGTAGTAATTATTGTACCAGAGTTAGCACCTGTGCGCCAGATTTGTCCGAATGGAACGAGAAATGCGTCACCTTCTCCAAATATCTTTCTGCCTTTAGCTTTGGGCCGCGAATATTCGATTTCAACATCGGTAAGACCTACTTTTGAATAAACTTTACCTGCAGGGCTAGGTGCTGGTAGTGTAATCTGCGCTGATGCCATTTCATAAGTGGCAAAAAGCATAATAAAAAGCATTAGATTTTTTCTCATTGTAGTAATAGTTTGATTTTAGATGATTTCTTTACTATTCATAGCTCAAACAGACAGTTTGTAACTTCGAAATTATTACAATATTACATGAACCATAAGCTAAAAGCTAATAAGAAACTTGAATTTCGGGATTTACTAGCGTAGTAATGTTGCCACGGTAATTTTGAATGACTTATGTAGATTATGTCGCATCAAACACGCTTTAACCCTTGGATTTAATATCAAAGACAATGTTTGTATAAGCAAAATAGATTACAAGCTGTATTTTTGGCTTGATTTTAGCTCCTTACTGTTATGCGCATTCTTGTTTTACTCTTTGTCTTACTCTCATCGTCGGTGGTGGCTCAGGATTATTTTATTACAGATTCCTGGGATCTCAATTCGTATGCTGATGAACAAACACCATTTTTAACCCCCGATGGCAAAACTATATTCTTTACCAGAGCACATCATGGCGAAAATATCGGAGGTAAAGCAGACCCTGGCGACCTTTGGTATAGTTATTTTACTGATACTACAGGGTGGGTAATGCCTCTACCTCTACCTGAAACACTAAACACAAAATATTATAATGGTGGTTTTGGTATAAGGAATAATGAGATGTCAGTATATGGGGTCTATCGCTCAGCAAATAGCCCAGTACCGGGAATATCGCTATCTTCCGTAGTAACCTGGCCTGATACATGGTCGACTCCCAAACCCGTTGAAATCGAATATTTTCAAAATCGCTCGGCAAATCATGGTAATACAATAAGTGCAGATGGCAGCGTAATGATTATGGCTTTGGAATCATTCAAAACTCATGGCGCCGAGGACTTATATGTAAGTTTCTGGAACACAACGGATAACCGATGGGCCGAACCAAAGAACCTGGGTGACCAAATAAACACCAAGCTTCAGGAGTTAACACCCTATTTAGCGCCGGATAATAAAACATTATTCTTCTCGAGTAACGGACATGGCGGCGAAGGCAGCAGGGATGTATTTGTTAGTCAGCGGCTAGACGAGAGTTGGACAAATTGGACAATACCCCGCAATATGGGCCCATCTATAAATACCGAAGGAGCAGAAATGGCGTATCGATATTATCCTGATTTAGAACTGGCCGTGTATACAACTACAATGGATAGTGATGGCTATGGCGATATCCGAATTATTCCGGTAACTAAAGAAGAAATTAATCAGGTGCTTACAGAAGAGATTATTGTGCCTATGGATATTGCAGATGTTGAATTACCTAAGAATAATAGACCAATTGAGGAATCTGAAAACACTATGATAATCCGCGGAAAAATCACGGATTTAAGTAGTGGAAAAGCTGTTTTTGCCCGGGCAAAGATCCTAGGAGAAGAAGAATTTGTTCTTGAGCACTTCAATGATTCAATTTTCAGCTTTGTGGTTAAAAATGAGCAAGATTATGTATTGCAAGTGGATGCCGAGGGGTATTTTAGTAAGCAAATCGAGCTTAAGATCAAGACAGATAAATCAAAAGAAATTGTGCAGAATGTTGAAATAGAGAAACTTGTGGTCGGAGCACGAGTGGAACTAAAAAATGTACTTTTTGTCCGAGGCACAACCGATTTTATTGGTTCATCGTATGCCGAATTAGATCTCATCGCCGAAATGATGATGAATAATCCTTCAATGAAAATTGAATTAAGTGGCCATACCGATGCCGTTGGCAATGCTCAATTAAACCTAAGGTTAAGCCAGGAGAGGGTAGATGCTGTTATTAATTATCTCATTGATGGCGGAATCGATCGTAGTAGATTGTCTGGCAAAGGGTATGGCGGCACAGTTCCTGTGGCCTCTAATGCTACTGAAGCTACACGCAAACTTAATCGGCGTGTTGAATTCACTATTGTTAGCCAATAAAATGTCGGTTTAAGGATTAATAATAACTGGTGAAAGTCATTGTTTGGCAGGCCTTGCTAAAAGCTCTAGTTTTGCGGCTGAATTTAAAAAATTAACTATGAAATATCTTTTATCTCTCTCCCTGGCAGGAGCAATATTGTTTACCTCTTGTTCTGCTCCAACCAATAGCGAAGAAGGAACAACGACCGAAGACACAACCGCGATTTCCTTAATATACCCTCAGGAAAAACACTTCAAAAACATGCGCCAGCTTACATTTGGTGGCGATAATGCTGAAGCTTACTGGAGTTTCGACAATACCAAGCTTGTAATGCAATCGAATAACGAAGCTTGGGGTTTGGAATGCGATCAAATCTTTTACTTTGATGTTGAAAATGACGACTTAAAAGCAAATAAGCCACAATTACTTAGTACTGGTCTTGGCCGTACAACCTGTGCTTACTTCCTTCCCGGAGACACTACAATCGTATATGGTTCAACGCATTTAGGAGGAGAAGCTTGTCCTCCAGAGCCGGAAAGAAGAACCGATGGTAAGTATTTATGGCCTGTGTATTCGTCTTACGACATTTTTGTTTCTGACCTTGAAGGAAATGTTGTTGCACAATTAACCGACGAGCCTGGTTATGATGCCGAGGCGACCGTTTCAGCCCAAGGCGACAAAATAGTTTTTACATCAGATAGATCGGGCGATCTCGAATTATATACGATGGATATTGATGGCAGTAACGTAAAGCAGATTACCTCAGAGTTAGGTTATGATGGTGGGGCTTTCTTTTCGCCAGATGGCACTAAACTAATTTTCCGTTCTTCAAGACCTCAAACGGACTCAGCAAAGATGGAATATAAGCAGTTATTAAGCGAAGGATTAGTTGCGCCAACCAATATGGAACTTTATGTATGCAATGTCGATGGTTCTGACCTTACCAAGATTACAGATCTAGGGAAAGCGAACTGGGCGCCCTTCTTTCACCCTAGTGGCGAAAAGATAATCTTTTCTTCAAATCATGCTGGTGAGCGTGGATTTTCATTTAATCTATTCATGATAAATGTTGATGGTACAGGTTTAGAGCAGATTTCGCATGACGGTGTATTCGATGCTTTCCCTATGTTCTCATACGACGGAAAGAAAATTGTATTCTCTTCTAACCGAAATAACGGTGGTACCAGAGATACCAATCTTTTTGTTGCCGATTGGGTAGATTAAGACCAAGAAGCTATTCAAAAAGGCTACTCTACGATGTGGAGTAGCCTTTTTTATGGGGTAAACTGAAGTGTGACAAGTTGAGTTTCCTGCTTTTTGCTGAAATTATTATCCGTAATAATAAACAGCATGGTCCGGTCATCATTAAAACACATACCTTCGGCATTATCGATATTCATAGCTGGTTCGGCAGCAAAGTCGTAAACTAACCTGGATGTTAAATTCCTTAGTTTGCCATTATCACAGGAGATCGTTTCTGTTTTCTGACCTGTACCCGTAAGCTGTACTTCATAGAGTCGTACGATGTTTCCAGTATTAGGGATATAGGCACGCTCCATTACCAGGAGGGTGGTATCGTTCCAAGACAATAGCGCACTTACCCCATTCGTGCCTAACTTATCATCGGGTACACTGTGCAGTTGGTAGGGGTATGATTCTACTTTTGATGTCTGCAAATCTATTTTACCAATTGTTATCAAGCCGCTATCCTGACAATCGTCCGTTGGCCGCTCGAAGGCATAATATAAGAATTGGTTATTATCCGATATCGTCAGTCCTTCTATTCCTGAATTATGGCTACTAAGCGGTAGATATGGTTTGTTATTAGGGAGAACGATGCGCTTGAAATGGGAAGTCCTGGTGAGTTCTATTATTCGTGTGCCCTTATTCTGCTCATCAGACACAAAATAGCTATTATTTTGCTTGTTATAGGCAATCCCTTCTAATTCTGAGGCTTGCATCGGTTCTGGTCCAAGCAGCCTAGTGCTCTTCCAGTTAATTCCTAACGAACCTTCTGAATCCAAAGTAAAATGGACAAATCGAGCAGGTGGCTTATCAGCAACAAGAACATATTCTTTGGTTAGCGGATTATATGTTATACCTGAAAACCCACCCAGAGTTTCATTATTTACTTCTTTGGGTTCAATCACAACATGGGATTGATACTGCATGTTAGGTATGACCTGAGCCAATGAGGCAGGATTATGAATGAAACCCAGTACGATCACTAAAGCAAGATACCGAACACCAAATGTAATCATGCCGCAATATATCAAATTCGTCAGACTCTCAATATTGACAATTGTCATTTTAATCGCCACTATGATAAGTTACTTTTGTGCTGGCTTAATTAAGCCTTTAAGAATGAATAAACTAACCCAATAACTAAAATGAAAAAATCGATTATGCTTTTCATGGCATTCCTTATTCTCATGGCGTGCCAACCGCAGCAACAGGATCAAGCAGTTCAAGAGGATGATTTTCAGTATTTCTCTGAACAATTTGCCGACCTCAAGATTATCCGGTATAAGGTACCAGGCTTCGACAAATTAAGTCTGGATCAGAAAAAATTAGTGTATTACCTTACTCAGGCAGGATTAGCAGGTAGAGATATTATCTGGGATCAGAATTATCGTTATAATCTGGTCATCCGCCGAGCCCTGGAAAAAATAGTGAATGATTATGATGGAGAAAGAACAGGAGCAGAGTGGGATAATTTTATGACCTATACAAAACGTGTGTGGTTCTCAAATGGAATCCATCATCATTACGGTAACAATAAGTTTACTCCAAAATTCAGTCAGGAGTATTTCGAATCTTTACTCGAAGCCAGCAATACATCACTTAGCGAAGATATTATGGAGGTACTCTTTAATCCTGAGATCGATAGCAAAAAGGTTAATCTAGATGAATCGAAAGGGTTATTGTTAGGATCGGCTATAAATTTCTATGGACCCGATATAACAGCTGATGAAGTGGCTGCATTTTATGATGCAATGAAGGTAGCTGACGATCCAGAACCCATATCGTATGGCCTTAATTCTCAGTTAGTTCGATCGGAGGACGGAACCTTGATGGAAAGAGTATGGAAAGTAGACGGTTTATATGGTCCAGCCATAGAAAAAATCGTTTTCTGGCTGGAAAAAGCCGTAACTGTTGCTGAAAATGAGAAACAAAAAGAGG
>CBDUMS010000082.1:0-16558 GCA_965368405.1 uncultured Cyclobacteriaceae bacterium | reverse complement strand
ACAATGGACACAGCCACAGCCAGAAAAGCACCTGACGGCCCCATTTCTAGTATTACCGCCAGGAAATAGGCGAGTGGTAGTTGAAATAACCAGTAGGCAAAGAAATTAATGATGGTTGGGGTACGTGTATCTCCTGCCCCATTAAATGCCTGACTGATCGTCATACCATAGGCGAAGAAGATATATCCGGTAGTAATATAGTGTAAGCTTTGCACCCCATAGATTGCCACCATTCCAGTGGCATTAAATAATCCCACAATTTGCTCTGCAAACACAAAGAAAACAATTGAAACAAAGAGCAGAAAAATCATATTATACCGAGCACAAATCCAGACCGACTTTTCAGCTCTATCAGGTTTTGAGGCACCAAGATTTTGCCCTACTAAGGTTGCAGCAGCATTAGAAAATCCCCAGGAAGGCAAAATAGAGAACATAATAATTCGCATTGAAATGGTGTATCCTGCAATAGCTTCACTACCGAACATGGATATTATTCGCACGAGGAAAAGCCAGCTTGCTGTGCCAATTAAGTACTGTCCCATACCGCCAGCCGAGACTTTTAACAGTCTCAAGATAATTGGGAAGTTGGGCTTTATGTGACGAATATTAAGTTGAATTACATTGCTTTTATAGAACAGGTTATACAGTTGATATACTACCGCCGAACCTCGACCAATTGTTGTAGCAATGGCTGCGCCTTCGACACCAAATGCAGGTATCGGCCCTAACCCAAAGATGAGAATTGGATCGAGGATAATGTTTATCCCATTTGCAAACCACAATGTACGCATAGCAAGAGAGGCATCGCCTGCTCCTCTAAAAATAGCGTTGATTAAAAAAAGCAGCATAATGGTTATGTTACCGCCTAACATCCATTTCGTATAACCATAACCTTCTGCAACAACATCATCAGAAGCACCCATAAGCTGGAGCACATCTTTAGCGAAAAAGAATCCAATAATACTAATTGATAGCGAAAAGGCTGAAGCTATCAAAATGGCTTGCCAAGCGGCTTCGCTCGCCTCTTCCGGCTTGTTTTCGCCGGTTCTTCTAGCCACCATCGCCGTAGCCGCCATGCTCAAACCAATAGCAATTGCAAACACCAGAAATATTACGGATTCGGTAAGTCCAATGGTTGCAACGGCATTAACACTTACTTTGGAAACAAAAAATATATCAACAATAGCAAATAGCGACTCCATGATCATTTCCAGAATCATAGGAATTGATAACATGAAAATTGCGCGATTGATACTGCCAGAAGTAAAGCCCTTCTCTGTTCCTGCAACAGCCAGCCGCAAATCATTCAGGAAAGATTTTATCTTAAACGGCATGTGTTCTGCGTGTTAGGGTTAATGCAATAGATATACGTAGGCCGGCAAAAAAAGATTGCACTTTACGAAAATGCTAATAATTAACAGTTAACGCAAAATTTATACTGTCCACCTGAAATCATGAAAGATTACTCGTAAATTTCATTAAGTACTGCGGCAAGCCTAATTCCTGCCTGCAGCAACCGGAGTTCAACTTGATCGATATGATCGTAATTATAGCGATAGCTTAAATTTTTCTTTTCGCCAATTTCGTACACCGATTCACGCATAGCTTTGGATTCGTTGGCCCAGTCGAGTACAGATGTCTTCTGCCAAAGGGCAATTTCATCTTTTGATGGGTGATTAATTTTTGCAACCCATTCCGTGTAACTCAAGTTTTGGCCGTCGATAATACCACTATCCCACACCCGATGAAGATTGGAGTTCTGATAAAAGTAGGTCACCTTAACATCGTTGCCTCCCCGATCTTCTCCATTACCAACATGCAGCGGCTGGTGTAAATCGCCAATTAAATGAACAATCGACTTCAACGCAATTTGTCTCGTTTCTAAAGATGCTGTATCCGATTTAAGGTCATTAGAAAACTTATCAATAGCCCATATGATGTCTTTCTCCTTGGGCAAACCTGCTTCAGCGTAGGTCATGCCATCGGGAATGGTGCAATAATGCCATGGCCCCATAAAGTCATAGGCCGGTTCTGACTTAATAAAATCCATCCAGTTCGCAACATCGGCAAGAGATTCATTACCTAAGATTTTTTTAACCTCCTTATGTGCCTTTTTAGAGAGATAAGATTCTGCAATTTTCCCTACGACACGATGCCCGGTTAGCCCCCAAGTGCTGGCTTGCATAGCCCAAAACATCAATACTATCACTAATACTTTCGTCTTCATTTTATTTTCTAAATTTTTATTCTCACATCTGTTGCTTTAATACTTTCATCATATCCAATTAAGGGATTTATATCCATCTCTTTTATTTCAGGACATGCTTCTAATAAGGCACAAAGTCGTAGTACAATGTTAGTAATTTGTTCTTCACTAATGCCTGGTTTCCCTCGATAGCCCTGAATAATTTTATATCCCTTTAGCTTTCTGATCATCTCATGGATTTCAGCTTTATTTAATGGTGCAAGGCCAACACTGATGTCGCCAATAAGTTCAAGAAAAATACCCCCTATTCCAATTAGTACTAAATGGCCAAACTTCTTTTCGTATTTAGCGCCAATAAACAGCTCGTGCCCGCGAACCATCTCTTGGATTAAAACACCGGTTGCACCATCGATATTCATTAATCGTTGGAAGTGCATTTTAATGGCTTTTTTAGTATGAAGGTTAAGCACCACACCATGGGCATCTGTTTTATGTGTAATACCCTCTACCTTCAATGCAACAGGAAAACCAATGGAGGTAGCCATTTCTATTGCCTCCTTTTCTTTAGTAACTGAATATTGAGCTGCCCTTGGAATACCAGCAGCATCCAATAAATCCAACACACTGTTTTGGGCAAGGAAGCCAGGCTTGCTAGTCTCTATTACTTCACGAGTCTTAGTTCTATCTATTTTGGGCAGGGCTTCTGTTGTCGCGGGAACTTCAGTATTGTACACCCCTGTTAAAGCCTTTGCCAATAACACCTCATCAGGGAAATTAACATGCCCTTTTGAAAGAAAATACTTTATTTCATCTACTGCATTAACAATTGAAGGAAGTACTGGAAAAATAGGCTTTGGACTAATATCAATCTTAACATTAAGTACTTTGTAAACATTGGCGACATCGAATAGCCCAGGGCTTCCAAAAACCACAACAATGGCATCAACCTCATCGAACTTATAATTACAGTAATCAATGATAATACCTAGCTGTTCAGCAGTGCCCGTTGCTATAAAATCGATTGGGTTGGCTACGGACGAACCTGGATTGAGATAAGTAAGCAGCTCATCTGCAGCCGGGCCTTCAAGCTTAGGCACATTAAGCCCTCCTCTAACCAACGCATCGGTAAGCAATACTGCCGAGCCCCCTGCATGCGTAACAATGGCAATGTTCTTACCCTCTAATTTCGGATAAGTAAATACGGAGGCCACTGAAACCATTTCTTCTCTGCTGCTGCAGTAGACTATCCCAGCTTTTTTAAACAGGGCGCGTGTTGCCATTGATGAGTTAGCCATTGCACCAGTATGCGAAGCCGCTGCCCTAGAACCTGCATCCGTTTCACCTCCTTTAATTGCTGCAATTTTGCACCCCTTTTGAATCAGAGATCTACTATGTTTTAAAAACTTCTGTGGGCTCGCAATGTTCTCAACATAAACCAACTTGGTTCGCGAGCTTGTTTCCGGATCAAAGCTATTATCCAAATACTCTAAGGTGTCTTCAACCGTTGTGTGTGCAGCGTTTCCAATAGAATAAATGCTATTAAACCTTAGTCCAACTGGAACCGCCGCTTCTAAAAAGAAAACTGCCATGGCCCCCGAGCTCGAGATAAAATCACAGCCATTACGGCTGAGTTGAGGAATTGGTGATGTGAATACAGCTTGATAATTTTCATTTATCATCCCAATACAATTGGGGCCAATTAATGTCCCATTAGCCTCGTTTACGATGGCTGCAAGCTCTTTCTCAACCTCTTTTCCTTCGGCGCTCAACTCGCCAAATCCAGCAGATATTATAATAAAGCCTTTTGTTCCTTTGGTGGTGGCAAGCTCCTTTACCGCTGTTAACGCATGATCGGCACTTATGGCGATAATAGCCATTTCTACATTAGGCAAATCGGCAATAGCACTTACGGTGGGCACGCCCTGAATATTAGTATCGTTTGGGTTAACAACATATAAATCGCCACCGAAACTACCTTCAATTAAATTCTTTACAATTTTACCACCAGGCTTCGTAGTGCTTCGAGAACCGCCAACAACCACGATGCTTGCTGGGTTAATAATTTCTTTGACTATCATAGGAGAAACGAATTAGGGCAAAATTCGTAAGAAAGGTTGAAACTAAATTTCTTTATTGAATAAAATTCTTTTGGCAGAATAGAATAATAAGAAATACCTTTATAGCATAACCAACCGATCTACTACATGGACAACAAGACTCAATTCGCAGGATTTTGGATCCGCTTTTTAGCCTATCTTATCGACGTAATCATTATTAGCTTCGTTGAATTTATTCTTGTATTACCTTTTTTAGGATTTCTCGGGTACAATACGGCACTTATCGAAGCTTCTCAATACGAAAGTCTAGAGATGGAGATCTTAATACCGATGCTCGTTTCTGCAGGAATGGGTCTCTATTTAAGCGCGTTTCTCTTAACCTGGCTCTACTATGCTTTAATGGAATCGGGACCGCGACAAGCAACTATAGGCAAAATGGCCGTAGGTGTTACCGTGATTGATATAGATGGAAATAGGATATCCTTTGCTAAGGCCTCACTGCGCTATTTTGCAAAAATTATCTCATCCGCCATTTTTATGATTGGCTATATTATGGCCGGGTTTACAGAGAAAAAACAGGCCTTACATGATATTCTTGCAAGCACTTTTGTTGTTAAAAAATAACTAATGAGGAAGGAAAACCCATCTGCAAGATCTAAGATTGTTCGAAGTGCCAAGCGTGCCCATTATGATAAAGATTCGCTATATGCCGTACTGGATGATGGCTTCATCTGTCATGTAGCATACCAATATGAGGGAAGCCCTGTAATTATCCCTACAGCCTATTGTCGAAAAGGCGACACTGTCTACATTCATGGCGCAGTAAAAAACCGGATGCTTACTTCGATTGTGACTCAAGAAACCGCGACTTTTTCTGTAACACATCTCGATGGCATGGTCTTGGCGCGTTCCGCTTTTCATCACTCATTTAACTATCGCTCAGCCGTAGTTTTCGGAAAACCATTTATTGTAGAGGATACTCATGAGAAAAACCAAATCCTGAAATTAATCACTGAGAATATTCTTAATGGAAGGTGGGATGAGGTACGAACACCAAATGAAAAAGAGCTCGCCATAACTTTAGTTGTTGGAATTAAAATTGATGAATTTTCTGTTAAAATTCGCAGTGGCAAACCTTTAGACGATGACGAAGACTATGCGTTACCAATTTGGTCTGGGGAATTACCGCTACAACTTGAATACCAGCAACCTATTACCGACGAAACTGGGGTTCCTGACTTAGACATACCAACCTCTGTGCAACAAAAGCTGAAGAAGAAGTAATAATGACCAGCGAAGAGTTCCGTAAATATGGCCATGAGTTTGTGGATTGGATGGCCGATTATCTGGATGACATAGACAATTTACCCGTTAAACCAGACATAAGTCCAAAAACCATATACAATCAAATTCCTAAGAGCCCGCCAGAGAAAGGCGAAGCAATGCCCGATATTTTTAATGACTTTAAAAATATTATTGTTCCAGGAATGACGCATTGGCAAAGCCCATCATTTCATGCTTATTTCCCAGGCAACAGCAGTAAGCCATCCGTGCTTGCAGAAATGCTTACCGCCACCATGGGAGCACAATGTATGCTCTGGGCAACCTCGCCCGCCGCAACCGAATTAGAAGACAGAGTTATGGAGTGGCTCAGAGATATGGTAGGTCTTTCCAACGGCTGGGTAGGCTCGATACAAAACGGTGCTTCGGATGCAACATTAAATGCTGTACTTACAGCTCGAGAAAAAGCATCGAAGCTAGAGATAAATGAGAAGGGTTTTCAAAACGAGCGTTTCAAAATTTACACATCAGAGCAAATACACTCCTCGATAGATAAGGCCGTCGCGATTTCAGGCATAGGCAAGGATAACCTTACCAAAATTGCCGTTGATGAGGACTTTGCTTTAGAGTCAGCGGCACTTGAAAGGGCTGTAGAACAGGATCTAAAAAATGGAGATCAGCCACTTATGATTATTGCTGCGATTGGAACCACAGGTTCTACGGCTATAGACCCCATCAAAGAAATAGCAGCTATTGCGAAGAAGTACGGCCTATGGCTTCATGTAGATGCCGCATTAGCCGGTAGTGCTTTAATTCTAGAAGAGATGCGATGGATGGCAGAAGGGATGGAAGATGCCGATTCTTTCGTTTTTAACCCTCATAAATGGCTGTTTACAAACTTCGATGCTTCGGCCTATTTTGTGAGAGACAAAGAAGCACTAATTAATACATTCGCAATAACGCCAGAATACTTGCGAACCAAGGAAGACAATGAAGTGAATAACTATCGCGATTGGGGCGTGCCACTTGGCCGAAGATTTAGGGCACTTAAACTTTGGTTTGTTATTAGAAGTTATGGTGTTAAAGGGCTTAAAGAAAAGATTGCCTTGCATCTGAGTCTTGCCCAATGGTTTAAGGAACAGGTTGAGAATGATGAAAGTTTTGAATTAGTCGCTCCCGTACCCTTAAATACAATCTGTTTTAGAAAGATTCAACCAGGGCACAGCCTTCAGGAAGAAAACAACATGAACGAAGAACTTATGGATGCCCTTAATAAATCAGGAGAGGTTTTCCTTACTCATGTTAAATTGGAAGGTAAGTATGTTTTACGGATGGTTATTGGGCAAACGGAGGTTCAGAAAAGCCATGTAGAGAAAGCATGGAAACTGATTAAGGCCACCTAGCTGCGATATCAAAATTTCTTGGTGTACTATTATTAACTAAGTGGCTGATTTTTAAATCATCTGTTTAAATTTGTGCCCAATAAAAATCAGAGTACATGCAAGAAGATAGGTTAGTTTTTGATCTCATAGAAAAGGAAAGGATACGCCAAAAAAGTGGCCTGGAGTTAATCGCTTCAGAAAATTATGCATCAAATCAGGTTATGCGCGCCGCAGGAAGCGTTCTGACGAACAAATATGCCGAAGGCTTGCCGAATAAACGTTATTACGGAGGTTGTGAAGTGGTAGATGAGATTGAAATGCTTGCCATAGAACGAGCCAAGGAGCTTTATGGAGCAACCTGGGCGAATGTACAACCACATTCTGGTGCCCAAGCAAATGCCGCCGTTATGTTGGGCGTTTTAAATGCTGGGGATACTATTTTAGGGTTTGACCTATCCCATGGAGGTCATTTGACTCATGGTTCGCCTGTGAATTTTTCTGGAAAACTTTATAAGCCAGAATTTTATGGAGTTGAAGAATCGACTGGTTTAATCGACTGGGAGAAACTAAGAGAAAAGGCCATCGCTGTAAAACCGAAATTGATCATCTGTGGTGCATCTGCCTACAGCCGTGATTGGGACTATGAGTTCTTACGTGCTACAGCCGACGAAGTTGGTGCTCTTCTGCTTGCAGATATTTCACATCCCTCGGGTCTCATAGCGCGCGGCTTGCTCAATGACCCATTAGAGCATTGTCACATTGTAACCACCACCACTCACAAAACCTTACGAGGTCCGCGGGGTGGCTTAATTATGATTGGTGAAAATTTTGATAACCCATGGGGTTTAAAAACGCCGAAAGGAGTTACCCGAAAGATATCTTCAATTTTAGACTCAGCTGTTTTCCCTGGCACTCAAGGCGGTCCATTAGAGCATATCATTGGAGCAAAAGCTATTGCCTTCGGTGAAGCGCTATCTGATGACTATTTAAATTATGTTGTTCAAGTACAACATAATGCCCGCACCATGGCTCAGGACTTTATTGCACGTGGCTACGATATCATATCGAATGGCACTGATAATCATATGATGTTGATCGATCTTCGCAATAAAGAAATTACAGGTAAGGACGCAGAGCAAGCGTTGGTGCGAGCAGATATTACTACCAATAAAAACATGGTGCCCTTCGACGATAAATCACCTTTCGTTACCTCAGGTATTCGTGTTGGTACGGCAGCTATTACTACACGTGGCTTAAAGGAACCCGATATGCATAAAGTTGTTGATCTCCTAGATCGTGTTATTTCTGCACCAAATGACGACGCCGTAATTAGCGAAGTGAAAGCAGAGATAAATCAATGGATGTCGGATTTCCCATTATACGAAAGCACTACCTCATCGATTGCATAGATGCCACGAGATCAGATTGACACCGAACCAGTAAACGAGATGACTTTCCTCGAGCATCTTGAGGAACTTCGTTGGCATCTGATGCGATCACTGATTGCGATCATAGCCTTTGCTATCATTGTTTTTCTTGCTAAAGATTTCGTTTGGGGGTCGATAATATTGGCTCCATCTCGCGTTGATTTCTGGACCTATGAAATGCTATGTCTGGCCGGTGATTGGCTTAATTCGAGTGGCCTTTGCATAGACGAACTCCCCTTTATCATCCAGAGTCGAAAAATGACGGGTCAATTTACTACGCATATTACTACTTCCGTTTTAATCGGCCTGATTATCAGCTTTCCATACGTTTTCTGGGAAATCTGGCGCTTTATTGCACCAGGACTGTATGACACAGAACGAAAGAATACGCGTGGTGCTGTGTTTTTTGTAAGCCTTTTATTTATGATTGGTGTACTTTTCGGTTACTATATCATTGCACCTTTATCCGTTAACTTCCTATCGCATTATAATGTAGATCCTAGTATTCTGAATGAGTTTGAGTTAACCAATTATGTGTCTACTATTTCGATGATCGTGCTATCATCGGCTATTCTCTTTCAACTACCTATGATTGTTTTCGTGCTTACTAAGGCCGGACTAGTTACACCTGAAGGAATGAAAACATATCGTCGGCATGCTGTTATTGTAATACTCGTTTTGGGTGCATTACTCACACCTCCCGATCCTATTAGTCAGATTCTAATTGCCATACCTCTTTTTGGCTTATATCAAATAAGTATTTTAATATCGGCTTCGGTGCTGCGCAAACAAAGGAAAAAGGAACAACAATTGGTTAAAAAGTAATTATTATGAGCTTAAAAATAGCTATTGGCGGCGATCATGCCGGATATGATTTAAAGGCAGAGCTAGTTAAGAAATTAGAGACGGAAGGCTATACGCTAAAAGATTTTGGCACCTATTCGTCTGAATCTGTTGACTACCCTGATTACATACATCCGTTATCTGAGGCTGTTCAAAATGGCGAGTATGATTTCGGCATAGCAATTTGTGGTAGCGGGCATGGCGTGAATATGACGGCCAACAAACATGCTGGAATACGTGCTGCACTCTGTTGGAAACCTGAATTGGCATCATTATCCAGATCGCATAACGATGCAAACATTCTTTGTTTACCTGCCCGATTCATCAATTTAGAAGAGGCTAACGCTATTGTCGATGCCTTTCTAACGGAAGCTTTCGAAGGAGGTAGACACCAGCGAAGGGTCGATAAAATTAACTGCTAATTAACTGAAGAGGTTAAAGATCGCATAGGCACTTACATAGGCCAACAGCGTCATGTAAAGTGTTTGCAGAATAGGCCATTTCCACCCTTTCGTTTCTCTGTAGGTTACGGCGAGTGTGCTCATACACTGCATAGCGAAAACATAAAACACCATTAACGAAAGGCCCACAGGAAGGGTAAATGTTGGCTTGCCTGTCGTTGGGTTTATTTCTTTTTTCATCTTCTCTCTAAGAGATGCTTCGTCATCTGCTGCTGATTGAATACTATACAAGGTGGCCATCGTTCCCACAAATACTTCACGTGCTGCAAAAGACGTTACCAGTGCAATACCCATCTTCCAGTCATACCCAAGTGGTTTTATTAGTGGCTCGATAGATTTACCCAATACCGCTGCATAAGAATTTTCAAGTTTATAGGCAGCCAATCGATCATTAAATTGGCTTTCTGTAAATGGCTCTCCCTCAAAAGATGCTGTAACGACTTCTTCACCCTTTTCCATTTGACCTGCCGGCCCGTATGAGGCCAGGACCCATAACACGATAGATATTGCCACAATTATTTTACCTGCTTCGAAGGTGAATGCCTTAACTTTTTCCAGGATACTGAGGCCAACATTACGCCATCTTGGGAGCTTATAGGTTGGCAGCTCCATAATAAGGAAGCTTCTTTGCTCCGATTTTACCAAAAACTTAAATAGCCAAGCTGTGAGGATTGCACTGCCAAACCCTATGAGGTATAAGCCTAATAATACTAAGCCTTGAATATTAATAAATCCAAATAATCTTTCTTCTGGGATTACTAGTGCAATTAGAATAGTATAGACCGGTAAACGTGCAGAGCAACTAACCAACGGGGTAACAAAGATGGTAATTAATCGCTCCTTAAGATTTTCTATATTTCGGGTAGCCATAATAGCCGGAATAGCACAGGCCATGCCCGATATTAATGGAACAACGCTCTTGCCATTAAGCCCAAATTTTCGCATCAGCTTATCCATAAGAAAAACGACACGCGACATATACCCCGATTCTTCCAAAATGGCAATAAATGCAAATAATAAGGCGATTTGAGGTATAAAAATCAGTACTCCTCCTACGCCTGGAACTACGCCATCTTTTAATAAATCGGTAAAGACCCCAGGAGGCGAATTGGTGCCAATCCATTGCGAGATCCAGGTAACATAATTGTCGATAAGATCCATAGGCCAACTGGCCCATGAAAATATGGCTTGAAAAATAATAAAGAGAATAGCAATGAAGATCGCATAACCCCAGATTTTGTGGGTAAGGATGGCATCAATCTTATCGGTATAAATTTTTAGCCCTTTTTGCTGGGTAGCAACTTCCGCCTTTTTTAATATCCTATTAATTTTTCCATAGCGCAGAGTTGTGTCTCTAGTTTGGAAGGATTGTGCCGCTGCATCATCAATTTCTTTTTGTGCAATCATTTGATGGAGCACCAGGTAAGGAGGGAGGTTAGCTTTTTCTACTTTCTCCTTAACCTCAGGGCTGATCAATTCAAAAATATCGAGGAAGGGTCTTTCGCGTATGGCTATTTCGTTTTGAATCGCATTCTTAACTTGATCTATGCCAATTCCTCGACGTGCGTTTATACCAACCACTGGCACCTTAAACTCGTCTGCCAATATTTCTAGCTTATTGCCTTTCCCCATTCTCTCCGCCAAATCCATCATATTGAGGGCGAGAATCGTCGGAATTCCCAACTCAATTACTTGCGTCAGCAGTAAGAGGTTTCTTTTCAGATTTGAAGCATCAGCAATAACCACCAGAATATCGGGGTAGTCTGCATTCTCAGGATCCGTAAGAATATCTGTTACAACCTGCTCATCCGAAGATTTCGCATAAAGACTATAGGTACCAGGTAGGTCGATTACGTTTACCTTCGACTTATTCAAGAGTTGACAAGTACCTACCTTTTTATCGACGGTAACACCTGGGAAATTGCCAACTTTTTGGTTTAATCCAGTTAAGGAATTAAATAATGAAGTTTTACCAGAATTTGGGTTGCCAATAAGGGCAACTGTCGTCATTTTGGCGCTCATCTATTCAACTAATGATATGGTAGCCGCTTCGGCTTTTCTCAATGATAATCGATAGCCATCAATGCTGATACAAATAGGGTCTCCTAAGGGTGCGGCAAATTTCATTTGCACATGGGTACCCGGAAGACATCCCATATCCAATAGTTTTAGTGCTAAATGTTCATCTTGAAAACAGCAAATCTCTCCTGATTCCCCAGGTTTAAGAGCAGCTACTGTTTTGATGGCTTTCATTTATTTAGACTAATTATAAACAACAAAGATAAACCCCCTATTAGGTATTACAAAATGATTTATATCATTAAACCCCGCTTTTTTATAATAAGTATAAATAAGGGAGCTGAGACTTACTGATTAGGGCAATCTGTCTCATAGAAATCGATAATTTGCTGTACGGTGGTGATATTTTTATTCTGAATAGCCTGTACTAGAGAAGGGCAATCCTCGAAGTATGTAGAAAGCACCTTACGCTTTAAACCAAAAATACCTTGCGTAGCCCTTACCATTTCTTCGCTATTGGCCTTTTTCAGGAGAGGGAAATGGTCAATATGAGCATTATCCTCATCTGTGAACTCCCAATGGTAGAGCTCAATAGAGCCTTTGTAAATAACTTTTACAAAATGTTGCTCACCTTCATTCTCTTTATTAAAATAACGTTGCTTAAAAATCTTGGACTCTGATGAAATCCATATGGTTTCAAATACATCATTACCTCTTTTGTAAGCCTGTAATTGCGATGGTTTATACTTTTTTCGGAACCCTTTATCGGGGCGGAATTTAACCTTTGGAAGCAAACCTCCAAATGCAGAATTATCACGATCCATCACCTTACCGGTTAATGTATCGCCATTATTCAAAACCACATATCCTTTTATGTAATCGGGGTTAGATCGACCAAGGGATGATATTGAGCAGAAGAGAAGTAATAATATTGGGATAATCTTCAAGAATACAAGTATTTAAACCCACACTATGTGTGTAAATTGAAGATCATAAATATTGAGTTAAAATCCTAGTAATGCCTTAGACCCTCTTAATTTATAAACAATAAAAGGCTGCCCCAAACTATGAAACAGCCTTTTAAAGTAGGTATTTACTGTTGTTATTCGATTACTATTTTTTTATTATGAGCCTTTTTCCCTTGAAGAATCTGTAAGAGATATATTCCCTTTTTTTCATTCGAAAGGTCGATTTCATTATTGTAGGTGCCTTCAAATCCACTAAGTTGCTCTGCATATACCACCTTGCCGTCCAGACTAACTATCTTAACCTCGGTTGGCTTACTATTTGCCTTAAAAGCCAATGTAAATTTACCTTGGTTTGGATTCGGGAAATAATTAATTTCATCCACTTTCAAAGATTTTTCATGGCCGTCTAATAGCTCTTCAAATTCGTCACTATCAATTTCTGCTACATGAAGTTTAATCTCCTCAACGATCTTAATTACAATTTTCTGATCTGAATCTCCTACATCCTCACCCGATCTGAAGATGAGGACCTTCTCTCCGTCTTTATCTTCAAGGCGCTTAACTTTTACATTTACGTCAAATGATTCTCCATCTTCAGTAATAAAATCACCAACGGCATCGCCCGTCTTAATAATTATATTGCCATCTACATTCTTATAGTGAATCACATTAACGTCTTCATCAGTCAAATTATTCACATTAATTTCTTCGCCGTCCATTAATACCCGCTTATTACCGGCTTCATCTACCCAAACCTTAATATGATGTGCAGATGCACTATCGCTATGCGATTCGAATTTAAATTCATGTTCCGATTCAACATCAATATCTCCATCGCTCTTGCGAATAAATACATTTACATTTTTCTCGTCCCCTTCACTACCATCACCAAAGAAAAAAGCACTATTCCCTTTATCAAAAACCTTCAACTTAAGCCCTTCCAATTCTGGATCTGCCTTCATCTCTTCTAGGCTATCATAGGTTTTATCTATTACTTGCTTTTCGCCATTAACTGTTGTCGTTATTTTCAGGTGATACTTACCCTCTACCTCGTCAAATTTGATTTCTTTTTCTGTTTGAGCAGAAGCAACAATAGAGCTTAGCGTGAACAGAATGATTAGAACTTTTTTCATGTGTTTATATTTTTGCCAAAGATTAGTCTTTTATACGGGGATAGCATTAACAAAACTGTTAAAGCAAGTTAAAAGATGTTAAGAGGAGTATGCAAAGGATCATGGCGACCGAAAAAACGGTAGGGAACAGAAACCGTACACCTCTGGTCACGTTCTTAAGGATATACGACTGTACACTTCTCTGAAATCGTCCCTAGGTAGGCGTTGAAATCGGAATTCAAACTGTTTTTCATTTCGGGGCTATTACTATCGTGACAGGTTAAACAAGCACCGACCCTTAGAATGCTTTCTTGTTCCTTTTTAGTAAACGGACGAAAGTTGGTACGGGTAGATACTACCCCTGATGGGTCTTTTAAGAAGCCCGTCCAGGCATCGGCAGGCAAATTATCTGAAGTCAAGTTTTCATATTCGGATGTAAACTCCCATTGCCAGCCATCTGCAGATTCGATTAATTCTAAAGTCCCTCGACCGTAGCCCAGCGCAAGGGGACTATTATGACATGATTTGCAATCACGACCCTCGGCACCGATGGTATGCGGTGATGCCGGTGCAAACAATCGATAAAAACTTGTATCCTCAGGCATTGCGTGCGATGGAAACGAAGCCTTATCAACGGTCATGATCATTCCTGGAATGGCTGGCTCAACCGTTTGGCCACCATCGGTTACTCTAACTCCTAAAGTTGGCGGTCCGTATAAAAAAGACCCAGCATACTCCACCCATGAACCGTCCATCGGTTTTTTATCCAACAAATCGTATCCCTCTGCCTCTTCTTCGTAAGTAACATGGCAGCCGATACATTGAGGCGCCCATGTTGTATGACACGAAGTACACGTGAGCGTATTATGACCGAACTCTTTGGTACAAGAACCTGAGGGCTCATTTAATAAAAACTCCTGACCACTTAGCTTTCCTACGAGTTTAGGCTGCCCATCATTATCAACGTAACCATTAATGATGGCTGCGCTATCACTGTTCGTTAAAAGTATAGGTTGCTGGTGATCGAAATCCCTGATCTTAAAGATGCGCTGCTGGTTATAAGAAAGAGAGGCTAGCGTTGTACTCCTCGGCGTATTTGTATGGCAGTCTTCACAAGATATTTTAACAGCATCCTCCTCATGCAAATAAGTGGTTCCATCGCCCATAACATCATCGTATCCATGACAATCGATGCATGCTAAACCGCGCTCGTGATGAACATCTTCACTTATTTGTTTAAAAATTCTTCCGTCCTGCAATTCTCGATAACCCTCTTGATTTAGAACATCTTCTTTACTGAGAAGTGTTTCATGATACCCCTCATAATTAGTTGATATTCTACCTGAACGACTATGGCACCCGAAGCAATGGTTGTCAGATATTTGTAGATCAAGTGATGGATGTACTTGTGGTAGCGTACCATCAATTGCGTACTTCTTTAGTTCCTCAGCTGCAGTCTCAGAGTAGTTCAGGTGACAGGCGTTACAACCTCCGCCTCGAGACAGCTCATCGATTGGGCCATAAATCTTTTTATCGCTACCCAAGTGGCAACGAAGGCAAAGTGCGCGTAAGTGCTCATCTGCCAAAGTATGCTCAACCTCCGCCACACTAGTACTAATATTGGGTGATTCGTATTCCCCTAACACATATTTATCAACTGCAATAATGCCACTATTTGTTGTCATCAAAGAACTGTTAATGTGCTCAATCGCATCAGCATGACATATGCCACAACTCACGGCGGCATCGGCCAAATTACCTGGAACTAAGATCATATCCAGATGAGAACTATCCTTATCGGCTGTTGTATTATTTCCCTTATGGCAACTGATACACTCAAGGGCGGCATGCAGTGGGCTTAAACCCGTCATTGCGCCATGACATTCAATGCAAGTTGAAGAAGAATTGTCATAAATGGCTACACTCTTCTCGTCTTTTGGGTTGATAACAAAGAATAATATCGATGCTACAGTCAAAATTGCTGTTGTAATCATCCAGAATACCCGCCAAGAATTATTCATGACACTAAAATATAATCTATATCAATAAAAGTTGTGATCTCCATCTATTCTTTTTTGCACTTTTATGTGATTATCGTCACATATGATTCATATCATGATATATGTTAGGATTTTTCAATGATTTAGATCATTCTAATCCTATTCTAATCGATCTAATTTTGAACTAAATAATTCTGTTCACCCGATAGTGTTGCAACGGACGGCTGCAAAAAATGGTGATCATAATCAAATATTAAAAAATATCGAATCATATGCGTACCAATAGACGACAGTTTATAAAGATCTCAGCATTGGGATTAGGCGGTGTAGCAGCAGCGACAACAGCAGGTGGGGGTTCTTTTCTCTCTATTATGGATAGTGCTGAGCAGAAGACCAACATCGATTTTGAGCGACATGCCACATATTGTGAAGTTTGCTTCTGGAAATGCGCTGGATGGACTCATGTAAACGAAGAAGGTGAGATCGTTAAGATTCTCGGCAACGACGATGACCCACACTGCTATGGCCGATTATGCCCTCGAGGGACTGGAGGTGTTGGCATGTATACAGACCCCGATCGTCTAAAAACACCACTTATTCGTGTAACTGAGGGTGATACTGACACATTCAGAGAAGCGAGCTGGGAAGAAGCATTGGAATTAGTTGCTTCTAAAATGAAGGATATTAAAAACCAGTATGGCGCCGAGAGTTTTGCTTTACTTAAACATGGGTCTTCAGGGGCTCATTTCGAACATTTATTCAAAGCATATGGCTCTGATACGATTGGCGAACCTGCCTATGC
>CBDUMS010000081.1:0-16670 GCA_965368405.1 uncultured Cyclobacteriaceae bacterium | reverse complement strand
TTGTAACCTGTATTCTTACAGCGGTACTTTATGCACTTTTCTGGTAGTACTCCCAAGTCATTATTTTTCTTGCAAATAAATCACTGTAGTTGACAGGTTAAGATATATTCTTAATCACTCGATACTTTTCAAAGAATACCTAGAAATACTCTACATCCAAGCGGTTTTTATCTCATTTGCTGACTAACTTTATATAGCAGTAAAAAACATGGAATTCTACCTTAAATGAGCTCTATAAAATCCTACCCACCGCTAAATCTTAGCAAAAGAGTTTTAATGGGTCCTGGCCCGAGCGATGCCAACCCAGCTGTACTGGAAGCAATGGCTAAACCACTAATAGGTCACCTGGACCCTGAGTTTGTCTCGCTCATGGACAATATCAAGGCAATGACAAAAGCCACTTTTCTTACCGAAAATGAACTCAGTTTTATAGTGTCGGCACCGGGAAGTGCAGGTATGGAAACTACGCTGGTTAACCTCCTGGAGCCAGGCGATGATGCGGTTATCTGTATTCATGGCGCCTTTGGCTTACGACTTGCCGATATTGCTGACCGTTGTGGTGCAAATGTTATTAAAGTAGAAGCACCATGGGGGAGTCCTATTAACCCAGCTGATGTGAAAGTGGCGCTTGAAAATTGCTCACCAAAATTGGTAGCTATTGTTCATGCCGAAACCTCAACAGGTGTACTGCAGCCCTTACAGGATATTGGCATAATGGTTAAAGACGCGGGCGCCTTATTTGTAGTTGATGCAGTAACATCGTATTGCGGCACCGAACTAAGAGTTGACGATTGGCAAATTGATGCCATATACTCGGGTACACAGAAATGCCTCAGTGCACCTCCAGGCCTTTCTCCGGTATCCTTTAGTGAAAAAGCGGTGGAAGTATTGGCAAATCGTACATCGAAGGTGCAATCGTGGTTTTTAGATTTAAATCTGGTTCGCAATTATTGGGCTGGGGCCAATCGTGCCTACCACCATACGGCACCTGTCTCTGCGATGTTCGCCCTCTATGAAGCATATCGACTTGTGCTCAATGAAGGGTTGGAGAGGCGTTGGCAGCGACACTATGATAATCATATTTTATTGCGAGATGGGCTGGAGGAACTTGGCTTAAGGTTTTTAGTTGAAGAAGAATTCAGATTACCGATGCTTAACTCTGTGCTTATACCTGATTCAATAGACGACAAGTATGTACGATCGACGTTATTAAACAACTATAATATAGAAATTGGCGCCGGGCTCGGTGAATTTGCCGGTAAAATTTGGCGAATAGGATTAATGGGAGAGAGCTCCAGCCAACAAAATATTGAACTGCTTTTAGGAGCACTTAAAGAAATATTTAATCGCTAGATATCCATGAATTACCAATCGAAGCTACCTAAAGGGATATATACGGCTACGTTAACACCCTTAAATTCCGATCTTTCTGTAAACTACAATTTACTGATAAAGCATATGGAGTGGTTGTTAGATCAGGGCAGCACTGGGATAGTTTTAATGGGTACAACGGGTGAAGCAAATTCTTTTACTGTAAGTGAGCGCATCGAAGTACTCGATAAGGTAATTGAGGCTGGAATTGACCCAACCCGGCTTCTGATTGGCACAGGGACTTGTACAATACAAGACACAATAGAACTTACCGCTCACGCAGTGGGAAACGGCGTAGGAGGTTCCCTTATGCTTCCTCCATTTTTCTACAAGGATTTGAACGACGAAGGTATTTTGGAATATTTTAGGCATGTTATCGAAGGAGTTAATAATGAAGAACTTAGGATATACCTCTATCATTTCCCTAAGATGACTGGAGTGCCTTTCAACTTGGAACTCTTAGAAAAACTGCTCGACTCCTTTCCCGATGAAATTGTTGGGATGAAAGACTCCAGTGGTGACTTGACTGAAATGCAAAAGGTATGTGAATCATTACCGGGTTTTCAGTTATATGCTGGTTCAGAAAAGTTTCTTCTTAACAATTTGCGTTGTGGTGGTCCGGGTTGTATCTCTGCCACCTTTAATGCGAGTATTAAGTATGGGGCAGCGGTGTACCGCCACTGGATGGCCGATAATGCCGATCAATTGCAAGAAGAACTAACCAATCTGAGATCTAGATTTGAGGTTACTTCTTTTGTATCTGGGCTAAAGTATCTCTTTGCAAACTGGACACAGAACGACAAATGGCTGAATATGCGCCCACCAAATAGTTTACCCGACATCAATACGCAAGAGACGCTGCTTAGCAATTTTGACCATACTAAATTGCTCTAAATGCTTTTTGCCTTTAGTTGCCCGATTCTAAGGTAGCAACGGGCTCTCTTGGCATCAACTCATCGCGCTGCGCAGTATGATATACTATTGTTGCAATTATTGTAGCCATTTGCTTCAGATCATCCATTTCTAAGCGATCGTAATTATCCATATTGGTATGGTGCGTGCGGGTATCATACTCTATCTCATCCTGGATGAACTGAAATCCCGGTAAACCTATTCGGTCGAACCCAAGATGGTCTGTACCACCCGTATTACGAATGGTAATTGTTGGCGTTTCGATGATATCACTCATCGCATCAAACCAAGATTTAAAAACTGGTCTTGCGGCCTGATTTCCCTGAAGATATACTCCTCTAATTCTGCCTGTACCGTTATCAATATTATAGTAAGCCGATAGGTTGGCGTGTTCTGGCTTTAAGGCCATTGTTTTGGCATCCCCAAAATGTTTCTCCACATAATTTCTAGATCCGTAGATTCCTTGCTCTTCACCCGACCATAAAGCTATTCGAATAGTTCGTTTGGGTTTTAAGTCCAGAGTTTGGATAATGCGAACTGCTTCCATCATTACGGCACAACCACTGGCATTATCTGTAGCACCAGTAGAACCATGCCATGAATCTAAATGGCCGCCAAGCATAACAACCTGCTCTTTTAGACCAGGGTCAGATCCTGGAATCTCGGCAATTACATTATAGCCCGTTAAGTCCTTTTCTTGGAATTTGGTTCTGATTTCTGCTTCTAACTCAACTTCAACACCATTTTTTATAAGGCGTGCCATCATGTTCGCATGCTCTGGAATCATTTCAAACTCTGCTGTTGCCGGTTCTGCATCGGCGGCATAAGATGCTCCATTCGATGTAAAAACAGTGCCATGCTTACCACTACGCGCAGATATGATCAAAGATGCCCCTTGGTTTGCAATAAATTCACTCTTTTTTCTACGTTCGGCTCTCATTCTGCGCCACTCCGCAATTTGTTCTGGCGTATAACTCCGGCCACCACCTGAAGGATATTTCTCCATCTCCTTTAGCTCTTCGTCTGTGTAGCGGTTGCCATCTGCTTCAAAAGTTGCTGTTGCGTCGTAATCTGACGCTAATAATACGATCTTACCTTTAAGCTTGCCTTCGTACTTAGAGTAGTCTTCTTCAGTATCGATTTCCAGAAGGATAACCTTACCACTTACTTCACCTTTGGTTCCGCTGGTCCATGCCTTTGGTACCGCAATAAATGGCATATAGTAGGGCTCTGTCATGGCTACATAACTTTTTTCAATTTCCCAACCTTTACCAAATTCTCCCCATGGTTCTAATTCGGCATTTTCTAAACCCCACTCTTTTAGTTGTTTTATGGCCCATTCCGATGCGGTTACCAATCCCGGTGAGTTGGTTAGCCTCGGACCACTGTAGTCAGTAAGATAGAAGGCGATTTCTTCCATTTTGGAATTTTTAAGACCTTCTTCTTTGATCTTATTAAGGGCATTATAATCGATGCTTTCTTGTGCAAAAAGCATATTTGCTGAGAGTAGAAAGCAAATAATAGGAAATATATTCTTCATGATATTCTTACTTAAAGGTGGTCGTTTCTAGTATGACTATTTTAATAGAACTCTAAAAGTAGAAATATTAAAGATTCTTTAATATGCCGTTCGTAGAATACTTAATAGTGCTCGATCAGTTAAGAATCCTTATAATAGTGCTGACAGAGTAATTGTAATTATTAGTGAAGCGGCGTAAGACATTAACACTAGTTGCACTTATCCTGGCCGGCGAAGGTATTTTTTTCTTGCCTTTTGTTTTAGCCAGGGTATTTCGACCGACATTTCTTAAGGTATTCGAAATCACAAATTTGGAGCTGGGTACAGCCTTTTCAGCCTATGGCATAATCGCAATGCTTTCTTATTTTTTTGGCGGTCCATTAGCCGACAGGTTTCAACCGGGTCGACTCATGGCCTGGGCACTATTCTTGACATCTATAGGAGGATTAGTCCTGGCAACAATCCCTACTTACCCAGTATTTATTGCAGTTTATGCTTTTTTTGGTTTTACCACTATTTTTCTGTTCTGGGCTGGTTTAATAAAAGCAACTAGAATATGGGGAGGAGATAATTACCAGGGCCGGGCTTTTGGCTATCTGGAAGGCGGGAGAGGAGCTTCGGCGGCGCTTATTGGTACGCTTAGTGTAGCCATTTTCTCTGCGAGTAGTGCAAGTATATTAGTCGATGATCGAACCTCATCATTTCAATTAGTAATCGTCGTTACCTCCATAATTGTATTTGGAATTGGTTTGCTTGCATGGTTCACGATTCCGCAGGTAGATCTTACAGGTATTAGGCAAAAACTACCCGGTGTAAGCGAAGTATTCGGCGTTTTAAGAATACCTGCCGTGTGGATGCAGGGCATTATTGTTGTATGCGCCTATGTGGGCTATAAGGCAACGGACGATTTTTCGCTTTATGCGAACGAAGTTTTATCCTTTAATGAAGTCGATTCAGCTAAAATTGGCACGCTTGCGCTCTGGTTGCGTCCGGTTCTGGCAATTATGGCTGGTATTCTGGCAGACCGCTTCTCGGGTACTCGGGTTATAAGTTTTGCTTTTTTGATTACAATGCTCTGCAGTATACTGATTGCGACGGGCTTACTCGAAAGTTTAGTATTTATTGTACTCATCGTATTAATGGCAAGCCTTGTTGGCGTTTATGGGATTCGCGGTATCTATTTTGCACTCATGGAGGATGTTGATATTCCTCTAAAGGCCACAGGAGTAGCAGTAGGAGTAATATCTGTTATCGGCTTTCTGCCCGATGTATTTATGAGTCCGCTTATGGGTTGGCTACTTGATGCTAACCCAGGACCTGTGGGACATCGATTGGTTTTCTTAGTTCTAGCACTATTTAGCTTGATGGGTATGGCTACAACAGTTCAACTTTCAAAAAAGGTAAAAACACCTTGATCGCTGCCTCAGCACCTTCTGTTATTCATAGCGTAATCCGTCGACAGGATCTATCTTGTTAACATGATAAATGTTGATCGAAATAGTGCCAAAAACAAATATCCAAACAATTAGGGAGCCGGTTATAAACCATTCTGGTGCTAAAGCTATACGATAATTGAAATTACTCAGCCATATGTCCATTACATACCACACTATTGGTATGGCAATAATATTTGCTACAAGCAAGAGTTTGAAATAACCGGATGAGAGTAGGTTTAAGATATTGGTAAAACGAATACCAAGAACCTTCCGCACAGCAATTTCTTTCGTTTTTTCTTTTACTGCAAAAGAAACGAGTCCATAGAGGCCTAGTAGAGCAAGTACTATTGCAAGAATGGTAATGGATCCAACGATAGTTTTTGTCCTGCTCTCAGCTTGATACAATTCCTCAAATCGCTCATCCAGAAAGCTGTAATCGAAGGGCGACTTAGGTGCAATTTCCTTGAATACTGTTTCCATTTCTGATAAGGCCATTGCGTAGTCTGTGGTAGATAGCTTAACCATAAGCTGCCCCGGAGTGATTTCGTTGTTAATCACGATAATAACAGGATCGATTGCGTTGTGTAATGATTGGTAATTGAAGTCTTCAACCACGCCTAGGATGGGAGACACACTTTTATCACCAAAACTAGCCAATGGTTTGCCCAAGGCAGTTTCCCAACCAATATAATCTCTTGCCGACCGGTTAATGATATATTTAAAACCTGCTTGTTCCGACTTAGCTAAAATCGATTCAATGTCTCCCTCAATGAGCTTTAAATCAAGTGTTTTGATAAAATTTTCATCGGCCAGAATCAGCGACATGCTCGCTTCAGTCTGCTGACCTTCCCACCACGTTGTTTGATGATAATTGGCTTTACCAGGTGTGAATCTTGAAGTGCTCGACGATTCTACCCAGGAAAACTGACCAAATCTCTCCTTGAGCAGGTTTGCCTTTTCTTTGGTTTCTTGATTGTATAAGGATATATCAAGCACTTGATTTGGGTTTAAACCAAGATCTTTTACCTGTAAATATTCCAGCTGACGATAGATGAAAATACTACTAAGAATAAGGATTAAGGATATAGTAAACTGCGACCCTAGCAAGACATTCTTGAAGTTGCCACTGGTTTTACTCATTTTTAGATTTCCCCTCAATGCTTTATCGGGTTGAAAACCGGTAACGAAAACAGCAATATAAAATCCTGCCGATAGGGATATAAATACAATTAAAATGAGCATTATAGCTATTGTAGCTGGGTTTGTAAGCGTTAGGGCTAAATGGGAACCCAATATCTTGTTAGTAGCCGGAATTAATAACTCCCGCGAAATTAAAACAGCGGCGATTAGTGAAAAGCCAGCGGTTATCATAGATTCCGAAATATATTGCATGATTAGCTGTAGCCGAGAAGCGCCAACAACTTTGCGCACACCTACTTCACGTATTCGCTTGGTAGAACCAGCTATGGTTAGGTTGATGAAGTTGATGACACTAATCAACAGAATTGCAAGTGCCACTGCAGCATAGATGATTAAGTACTTAGGGTCATAAGAAGCCTTTGCATTGCCACGATTTGCAGTAAAATGAATATCGGTAATGGGTTGTAAGTTTAGGCTTTCGAGACTATGTTGATTACCGCTATTAATTTCAATTTTCGTTGTAGCAATTTTAGATTCAGCAACTTGTTTTATAGTTGATCCTGACGCCGTTAACTCAATATAGGTGTAATAATTATACTGCCCCCAATTTCCTGTTAAACTGGTTCCAGGGAGCATTTTTTCAAGGTTTTCAAAGCTAGTGATGTAATCAATATTTACATGAGATCGCGGGTTTATTGGTTGGTAAATTCCAGAAACCCTGAAGCTGTTTGTACCCCCAACATTTATTAATTGGCCTATTGGGTTGCTCTCATTAAATAATTTGGTTGCTATATCTGCTGAAATTATTACGGATGAAGGGTCATCTAAAGCGGATGAAGGATCACCGGCAATGAACGATAAGCTGAAAAGGTTAATTATTGAGGCATCGGCTAAATAAAAATGTGGCTCATTAAACACCTGATCATCAACCTGCACAGTGATTTTGGGGTTTCGGGTTGCAAGCGTTAATCGAGCATATTCTTGAATTTCAGGGATATTATCCTTGAGATATGGAGCGATTGGGGTAGAAACTTTTACCCAACCTTCGCCATTTGCAACATTACCGGTAACCAATCGATATTTTTTATTATGGTCGGCAATGTCCTTATCGAAGCCCAATTCATACTGAATGTGAAGAAAAGATAGGATGCAGGCAGCGAGGCCAAGGGTTAACCCTAGTATATTAGTTACAGTAAGAAGAGGTCTTTTAATCATCGACCTGATATGGATAATTAAATAGTTAAAGAGCATGGCGTTGATTGATGTTTACACATATAAGACGCCAGACTTTCCCTGAGGTTGCATTAACACTCAAATCAACAACCTGCTTATAAAAAGAAAGGAGCTATTAGCGTACGTTTACGCAATAGCTCCAAAGCAACTAACACACTTAGTTTTCATTAGTTTAAACTACTAGAATAGACCAAAACTATTATTTATAACACTGCGCCCATAGTTCATAAATGCTCTGAATGGGATCAGGAAAAGTTTTCATCCCTGCGGCGTGCGCTACAATTTTTTCCTAGTCGTTGATCTTTAATATTGTCTTTTTATGATAAGTAATGTCCTTACCCATTTCTTCTGCGCGTAATGCAAAGCTGTGTAGAGCAAGTCCCGATACTTTGGTAACTTCTACAGTTTCGTCGTCGATCCAACGGACATTGCTCTCGTCGTATTCGCCTTTTTTCTGAAGTTCCTTTTTAAAGATCTCTTTAAGGCTTAGCGAGTTTACCATGTCAGAGCTATCGGTCTGAACGTTTTTTGAAGCGTTGCGGTGCTTGATGATATTGTTCACTGTAATAGTCATTTTTGTTTATTTAATTTGTTTAGCATTGCAAATATGGGAAATGACATTCATAAGTAATAATTTATAATAATTATGTAATATATTAGCAAACACTTATGCATTATACATTACATCAACTAAAGGTCTTTCAAACAGTATGTCGTTTGAAAAGCATTACAAAGGCTTCGGAGGAGCTTCATTTAACGCAGCCTGCCGTTTCTATTCAGTTAAAAAAGCTGCAAGAGCAGTTTGATATTCCACTTACAGAGGTCGTTGGTCGCCAATTATATGTTACGGAGTTTGGCCACACCATAGAAGAAATCAGTAATCGGATTCTGGCAGAAGCTGATCAAATAAAAAATACAGTAGAGCAATATAAGGGTCTTCTAGCTGGAAAAATTAGTTTTTCGGTGGTCTCAACTGGCAAGTATGTATTGCCATATTTTCTTAAATCGTTTAGTGAAAAATACCCGAAGGTCGATCTTAAAATTGATGTTACGAATAAAAGTAGGGTAATAGAAAGCTTAGCCAATAACGAAACCGATTTCTCTCTGGTATCTGTATTACCAGAGGCTATGGCATTGCAGACCATTGAGCTTATGGATAATAGTTTATGCCTCGTCTCAGATGTTTCCCGTTCGCTCCCTAAAAGGAACCTTAAGCCAGCTGACCTTACCAATTTGCCTATGATTTACCGCGAGAAAGGTTCTGCCACCCGAATGGCCATGGAAACATACCTGAAGAAACACAATATCGAACCAGTCAAAACCATGGAACTGGTGTCTAACGAGGCTGTAAAGCAGTCCATTAATGCCGGTCTGGGAATTTCCATTCTCCCCTTAATTGGGCTTAAAAACATGCTGGAATTAAACAGCTTAAAGGTTGTGCCATTAAAAGGTCTACCCATTATAACGCGTTGGTTTTTAGTTTATAATAAAGGCAAATTATTATCGCCTGCAGGTCAGGCTTTACTCGACCATATCGAAGAAAACAAGGAGAAGATTGTAGAGCAGCATTTTGGATGGGTGCAGGCTTATATTAAGTAAGGTTATTCCTTTAAATAGTAAGTTGTTTTATCCACTAGATTTTTGAAAAATATGACCATAACAGAGTTTCTAATTTATGCACATGCCGGATTAGGTGGCTTGGCTCTACTATCGGGTCTAGTGGCACTTATTGTGGTAAAAGGAAGCCCAATCCATAAACGATCTGGAAAAGTATTTTTCTTTTCAATGCTACTCTCGGCCGCAGTTGCCCTGGTCGTGGCTTTTATTCCTAGCCATCATAATCCTTTTTTAATTTCAATTGGAATTTTCAGCACCTACTTCCTGTTAAGTGGATTCCGAAGTCTGCGTTACAAAAACCCTGGATTTGATTTAAAAACAGATAAGATTATTGCAGCAATTATTATCATTACCGGTATCGTAATGATCTTCACGCCAATCCTTCTCAGCGGAAGTATCAATATTGTATTACTGGTATTTGGCACTGTAGGAATAGTGTTTGGCGTAAGAGACTTCAGGTTATTCAAAAACCGCGATAGGCTAAAGAAAAGCTGGTTGAAACTGCATCTTGGTAAGATGACGGGTGGTTATATTGCCGCAGTCTCTGCCTTTTTTGTTGTGAATCAAATTCTGCCAGGTATTTGGAATTGGTTTGTACCTGGAATTGTAGGAAGCGCCTATATTACCTTTTGGATGGTTAAGTTGAATAAACGATTAAAGGGGTAAACCAACCGCTAATCTGATTTTACAAACCAGCGCGTCAACTACTCACCCGGAGCAAGTATATCATTATACTGTTTAGAATCCTTAAGTATTTCGATCGCTTTGGCAACACTCTGGTCATCGCCTAATCCTGCCTCGACGGAGCCAGCTTCAAAATAGTATCGTGCAGCAATTTCTCTTTCCAAATATTTCTTTATTTCCGAACTATGTTTGCTCAAGATATCCTTAACCGGCTTATCAAGCTGCTTTTCGATGCGCTGGATATGAGATTCGAGTAATTCTGCAGCTCCCTGTTCATCAATTTTTTCTCTAAGCACCTTAATATCGCCCATGAGTGAATTTTTAAAACTAAAACCCTGCTCCTCTACCCATTGCATAAATTCTACGTATTCGGTATCCGTTAAATTGTACTCGCGTGCCGGAGGAATAGAGGGGTGGTTTTTCTTGTACTCGTTCGCGAATCGAAATATATACCCCTCCATCACTAATTGTTGCGTTACAGCACTAACCATGTTTCGGTCAAGCTTGATTTCTGGGTCGATACCTCCACCATCGTAAACAGTCCGACCATTACGGGTTTTAAAGGCCACCTTTAAACTATCAGGGATTTTACCAACACTACCATCAGGGTTTCTATTTGAGTAATCTACAGCCTGAATACAGCGCCCACTAGGAATATAATATTTTGCTATGGTCATCTTAACCTTGCTATTATAGGGGAGGTCGCGAGTGTTCTGCACCAGACCTTTGCCATAAGTCTTTTGACCAATAAGTACAGCTCTATCGTAATCTTGCAGTGTGCCAGCAACAATTTCTGATGCCGAGGCGCTACGGTTATCTACTAAAACAGCAAGTGGAATATCTAAATCTACTGGATTATAGCCTGTTTTATAGGTCATGCTATTGGCTTTTACCTTACCTCGGGTATATACCACATCCAAATCCGACTCCAGAAAGAGGTTTGAAATATCAACGGCTTCCTTCAATAGACCGCCTAAATTGCCACGCAAATCCAGGACAATACCGGTAGCACCTTGCTTAAGCAACTTCTGCAATTCCTTTTTTATGTTTTTATAGCCGTTAGGGGTAAATTCTGTAAATTTTATATAACCTATATTATCTGGTAGCATCCCGGCATAGGGCACATTGGGAATAGTAACCTTTTCCCTTTCGAAACTAACTTGTTTAGTGGCCTGATTGATCACATCTTTCACAGTAAGGTTAATTACAGTTTTGGCCTGGCCTTTAACCATCTCATTAATTCTTTCACGATCCAGCCCTTTTAGTGAAGTACCGTTTACAGCAATAATCTCATCGCCGATCCTGAGGCCATTCTCAAAAGCAGAAAAACCTTCATAGACCATACTAACATAAATTCGTCCATCGATTGTTACTGTAGCAGCACCAATACCCGCATATTGCCCAGTATTCATCGTACGAAACGATTCAATCTGATCCTCGGAAATGTAAGAAGTGTAAGGGTCGAGATCACTGAGCATTTTTTCTACCCCTTTGTTCATGAGCTGAGCAGGATTTACATCATCTACGTAATACTCATTTATCTCTTTGTACAAAGTTGCAAAGATGTCAAGGTTCTTTACAATTTCGAAATAACGGTTAGTGGGGCTCGTGAGACTTAGTAGCAGTCCAAAAATGATAATCGATACCAAACCCAATAATGCAAACCGTACCCCTCGTTTCTTATTCATGCTTATACTAACGAAAATATGGCGACTAAGATATAATTATTTCCAGCAAGAGCCTGATTTCTCTAACGTCAATCTGTAATAATTTGCTCTAAAGAAACTTAGTTCGCTTTAATGCATGGAATGCAACGCCAGTCTGTTGCCCTCAGTATCTAAAAAAAGGGCGTAATATCCGACCTCGTCCGATATCTTGGTTTTCGGAAGAACAATCGTGCCCCCGGCAGGTTCAATTTTAGCGAGTGGTACGGCTAAATCATCCCCTCCGTTTAAATAAAGCAACACCCCCTTTGCAGACGGTTCGGCTCCTTCGCCATGAATTATAACCCCGCTTACTTCTAAGGGTTCGTTCGAAAAGAAAGCCATATCCGATCCGTTAATATGATTTACAGCGAGCTCCTTATCTAAGATATTGCTATAAAATTTTACTGCTCGATCAAAATTGGTTGCGGGAATCTCAAACCAATTTACAGGATATTTATGTGTCATTTTTTTTTAAGATTGATTGTGTTAAATTTATGAAAATCAGGTTAAGAAAAATAACAATTCTTACTTTTTGTGTATGCCAAATTCAATGTAAATGAACGAAACCAGCAGGAAAATAGCGAAGTATATAGAGGAGGAAAAGGAGTATCCCATAAATGCTGAAATCTTATCCGATTTATCGACCAAACGGGAGCTTATCGAGTATTTTAAAGACAAAGGTATTCAGCATGAATCGGCCTTAAACACTTTGTCTTACGAAAAGGAACTAACACTCTTACAAATTGAGCTGGTTCGTCTTCAAAACTGGATTAAAAATAATAAGAAGCGGGTAGCTATTATTTTTGAAGGAAGAGATGCCTCGGGTAAAGGAGGGACAATTCGTCGTTTTATTGAGCATTTAAATCCACGATCGATGCGTGTTGTTGCCCTTGCAAAACCAACAGAGGTGGAAACAGGGCAATGGTATTTTACGCGGTATATAAAAGAACTTCCTAACCCCGGAGAAATTGTTTTCTTTGACAGGAGTTGGTATAACCGCGCTGTAGTAGAGCCAGTCATGGGGTTTTGTAACCGTGACCAATATCAAGAGTTTATGCGCCAGGTACCTGAATTCGAAAATATGCTGTACGAAGATGGCGTAACGATTATTAAGTTCTGGTTCTCGGTTTCGCAGGTTGAACAAAAAAAGCGCTTTGAGTCACGCAAGAAGACATTTGTAAAACAATGGAAGATAAGCCCTGTCGATGAACGAGCCACTGAAATGTGGGATAAATACACCTTTTATAAAGAAGCTATGTTTAGTCGTACACATACTACGTACTCGCCCTGGGTGATTGTGCGAAGTAACGATAAAAAAAGGGCTCGCTTAGAGAGTATGCGCTATGTGCTTTCTAACTTCGAGTACGACGGCAAAGAAAATGCCATGGCACTTCTTAACCCTGACCCGACTATTGTTTCAAGATTCTATCGTTCAATCCAAAGACTTGACTAATGCCAGATACAAAAAAATTAATCGAATTATCGCAAAAGGATTTAGAATTACTAAATACCAAAACTGGTATGCTCGAGTTATTGCGGAATAAGGAATTAAAACCGGAAAGAGCACTTAACCGATTGCACTATTACGATAAGCTTCTTGAGCTGCAGGCAGAACTGATTAAAATGCAGAATTGGGTATCAGAAAATAAAAAGCGTATTGCCATTCTGTATGAAGGTAGAGATGCAGCTGGAAAAGGGGGGGCGATCCGTCGTTTTATTGAGCATATGAATCCACGGAAGTTACGCGTCGTAGCCTTGCCGTCGCCATCGCCGGTAGAGCAGGGGCAGTGGTATTTTCAACGCTATATACAGCAATTGCCTAATCCAGGTGAAATCGTATTTTTTGATCGAAGCTGGTATAACCGAGCAATTGTAGAGCCAGTAAATGGCTTCTGTACCCAGAAGCAGTATAAGGAGTTTATGTCGCAAGTTGTAGATTTCGAGCGAATGCTGCACAACGATGGTATTCAGGTAATTAAACTGTGGTTCTCAATATCTAAAGATGAACAGCAAGATCGTTTTAGCAGAATTAAAGCGAATCCATTAAAGCACTGGAAACTGAGTCCGGTTGATGATAGAGCGCTTGAGTTGTGGGATGAGTACGGAATCTATAAAACCGATATGTTTCGTAAAACTAATATGGAGTACTGCCCTTGGACTATTGTACGTGCAGATATAAAAACAAAAGCACGTGTAGAGGCAATTAAGTATGTGCTTCGAAAAGTTGATTATCCTAAATCAGACGAAGTACTTGACCTAATTAAGACTAATGATGATGTATTATGCCAGCTTGTTGAAGGTCAGGTAGAGTTTTTACCACCGAATTAAAGCGGAAGCCCAGGTAAAGCCACTGCCAAATGCGGCGAGGCAAATCAAGTCTCCTTCTTTAATCTTACCCTCGGCAACTGCCTCGCTAATTGCAATAGGAATCGAGGCCGCTGTGGTGTTCCCTACATGCATGATATTGTTATAAATTTTATCATCACTCAATCCGAGTCGCTTCTGTACAAACTGACTAATTCTTAAGTTCGCCTGATGTGGGATAAGTAAGTCGATATCTTCTTTGCTGAGATTATTGGCATTAAGAGCCTCATAGATTACTTCTTCAAAGCGTACTACGGCATGCTTAAAAACAAAGTTTCCATTCATGTGGACCTTCACCGACTCGCCTTCAATAATTTCTTCACTTAGGCGCACTTTCCTGCTACTTCCCGGATCTTTAACATAAAGCTCCTCAGCATGGTCGCCATCGGCATGAAGGTGAGTAGAGAGAACGCTGTGATCGGCATTATCGCTAGCCTGTAAGATCATTGCGCCTGCGCCGTCGGCAAATATCACATTGCTATTTCTCCCGGCGGTGGTTTTATCGAGCGCCGACGACTGAATTTCTGCCCCAATAACAAGAACGGTTTTATACATTCCTGTTTTTATGAAGTTATCAGCAACAGACAAGCCATAAACAAATCCGGAACATGCATTCCGAATATCAATGGCGCCAATGCCCTGCAACCCCAATTCTCGTTGTGTGAGCACACCTGAACCTGGGAAAAAATAATCGGGAGAAATGGTGGCAAAAACGATAAACTCAATTTCTTTCACATCGATGCCTGCATGTTCTATCGCCATCTGCGATGCACGTGTGGCCATATTCGAAACGGTATCCTTATCAGGGTTAAACCACCGACGTTTTTTTATGCCGGTACGCTCCGTAATCCATTCATCTGATGTATCAATTGACTTAGCTAAATCGTCATTTGTAACAACATTTTCAGGTAGAAAATGTCCAACTCCAATTACTTTTGAGTGCTTCATATTGCAATTTATAATTTTTCTAACAAAAAAAGTAAAGGCTTGAACTAGTCGAAGAGACTATAATTGCCAAATTGATCGGCAGGTGGGGCAGGCTGAATTAATTCCGCAACATCCTCTTCGGGGTCGTTTACCCGGTTACCAACAGCGTAGCAAGCCATTTTGCCATTACTAAAGGGTTTTAGTAATTCATTTAGCTCATCACGACTTTGGCTGTTTAACCATAAATCGTAATTATCCTTTTCTAAAATTACTGGCATTCTTCCTCCGGTACTTTGTGCCAGTTCATTAGCCTCAGTGGTGAGAATCGCAAAGGTATGGACCATAGCTCCTTTTTCATTTTCAAATTCTTCCCAGATACCTGCAAAGGCGAAAGGCAGTTCTCCATCTAATACGAAGCGGTAGGGGACTTGTCCTTTCTTAGATATTTGCTTCCAGCCATAGAACCCGTTGGCTGGGATTAAGCATCTCCTGGTCTCGAAAGCAGCATTATAAGCTGGCATATCGGGGAGATTGTCGGCACGAACATTTATAAGTTTTTCTGCAATGCTTTTTTTCTTAGACCAGTTAGGAGTGGTACCCCAATAAAACATTGAGAATTGGCTGGGGTGTAATTGGGTAATTACAGGTAATAATTGTGCCGGCCGGGCATTATATCGTGGAACATAGTCAGGCGATACCGTTATGCCGAAATGATCGGAGAGAACCGTATTGGAATTTGTAAGGGTATAGGCTTGGCACATCGAACAATAATACTAAGATCTTACTATAATGGCATATGTATTTTCGCAAAGGCCAGTGCTCTTTTTTCCGACCAAAAGTATCGTTCACGATTAAGTTCCATAAATCCTACATGGCCACCATGATCGGGCACTTCAAAAGTTACGGTACCGGATAATTGTATTTCTTCATCAGGATAACACTCTTTTGGCAGGAATGGATCATTTAGTGCATTTACGATTAGCGTTGGAATGGAAACAGCATGCAAAAACTGCTTAGCGTTACATTTTGCATAATATTCTGTCGCATCGGAAAAACCGTGTAGAGGAGCCGTGTACCTATCGTCGAATGTTTTAAGATCATTTATGGCATCGAGTCCATCCGTTTTGATTATTTCTGGAAATTGCTCATTTTTTCTCCTGACTTTCTTTTTGAGCTTCCGTAAAAAACGATTGGCATATATCCGATTTTCCTGTAGCGAAATCTGTCTGCTACTCGCCGCTAGATCAATGGGTACCGAAAAAGCAATTGAGAAATTAATTTGTTGAGGCAGTCCAGTTCCATTTTCACCGGCATATTTCAGGGTAAGGTTTCCTCCTAAACTAAAACCTATTAAACCAATACGCTCATACTCAAGGCCGATTGCATGCGATACCACCGTATTTAGGTCTTCTGTAGCTCCACTATGATACATGCGACTCGTTAGATTAAGCTTTGACCCGCAACCTCTATAATTCCAACAAAGTACCGAATAACCAGCATTATTAAAGATGCGAGCCATTCCTTTCATATAAGATCGCGTAGCATTTCCCTCGAGCCCATGGGAAAGGATGACTAACGATTTGCTATTTTCATGATACCAATCCAATTCAAGAAAATCACCATCCGGTGTATCAATAAACTCTTTTTCAGGCAATCGATAATTGACCTTGCGGAGCAGACCCGGGACCATGGTCTCAACATGGGCACCTCTTATAAACCCAACCGGACGATAGGAATTAATCGTTATCGACATCCTAGGAA
>CBDUMS010000080.1:0-17707 GCA_965368405.1 uncultured Cyclobacteriaceae bacterium | reverse complement strand
CTAAGATTTCTTTCGCTATAGTTCCCTGCCCACCAATAATTTTTTCATCATTATAAGGTGATATGTAAGGTAAATTCTGGCTCTTGGCTACTCTACTTGCCTCTAGTTCGGCTTCAACAGAATCTTGTCCATATAATTCTACTTTAATATTCTTATACTGCTTAAGGTTCTCAACTTTTACCGTTGAAACAGTCTCTGGCATAAAAATCGTTGCGAATCCACCGGCAACGTCAACTGCATTGGCTACGGCGGCTGCATGGTTTCCTGTTGAGGCCGTAATTACACCCTTTTTTAGTTCTGTTGGCGACAAGCTCAAAACCTTATTTAAACCACCTCTAGCTTTGAAAGAACCTGTAATCTGCAAATTCTCCTGTTTGAGGTAAACATTTGCACCCGTGAGTTCCGAAAGAAAAGATGAATAATCTAAGGGAGTTTTTCGAATTAAGGGACCTATTCTTTGGTAGGCATCAGCTACCCAATGGTGCACATCCATATATTTTAAAAGCTATAAATTAAAATGGCTTACTCAGCAAATTCGTTGCATATGCTTCGATTTTGCCCTTTTTCTCCAGCCTGCTATATTTCTCTAGCATACTATGTTTAGCGTCAGGGTCTACTTTCTTGAGTTCACGATAAACTTTTACCATACCTTCAATTCCTCGGGCACATGCCTTGGCCTCATTAGGATCACCAGGGTTAAGCAACAAATAGTAAGACTTACCGAACAAATAGGTAACCCTAAATTTTTCACTGAACTTGTATTTTTTATTATTCGCAAGGCCTTCTAAGAACACCTCATCATATAATACTGTAACATATGGACAGTTCGATAACCAGTTAACAACATAAGCAGTAATATCTTTTGTGTTATTGGTTGCAGAGGCGATGGGGTTTGCCTCGAGCCAAACAATATTTTCTATCACCTTCGGCTCATCCTTCCTAAAATCAGACTCTGATTCCCAATTAGCGTCAATGGTAGTTTGAGCGAACAAGTTGAGCGAACTAATTATTAATGAAATAAAAATGACGTATACGCGCATGACTTAACTAAAACTGCTAATCGCTAAGATAATGAATATTAGCCTAGCGTGATCGTCTAATCAAACCTGAAGGAAAGGCCACCAAGCTCTCATTACCATTCGATTCAACAGAAGAAACACCAAACAAGTAATTGTCAATTACAATGCCGTCTAGGGTATACTTATCAACATTACCCACAAACTTTGAGTTGGTCCATTGTGGTGCGGTTGTGTTGCGCCAGTAGACCTTGTAGCCGATAATCGTATTATCCGCTGGTTTCGACCAGGATAATGTGGTGTTGGGTTGTACTGCTCCACCAATTTTTACTTCTTGAGGCGACTCAGGTGCCCATGCCAAGGATGCTAATGCAATGGCATTAACACCTGTCAACTTCGCTGCATAATCAAAATTAACGCCTTCGATCACGTCTCCATATTTGATACCATTTTCTTCTCTAATATCCTGATGCTGCCGAGTGTAGTTCTCATGGGTCTCCATAATGCGAATGCCTGCGAAACCCATATCATTAAAAGGTCTATGATGCCCGCCACGGCCAAAGCGATCTAAACGATAAATTAAGATTGGATCGAGGTTCAGGATATACTGTTCCGTTAATCGAGCTACATATCTGGCTAATTGACGCGATATGCCATCCACTTCTCCACCGTAAAATCTTCTTCGTCTCCTTTCTTCGTCAGTTTCAGTTACCGGAGTTGGCTCAGAAAAGATTCTAAACGAATTATTTGCGATAACACCATCAACTCCTTCTATATTACCAATCATATCGTTATTCAAAACGCCAACAATTTCCCAACCCTCTTTCTGAGCTTTGTCAGCCAGGTGCTTTCCACCAAACAACCCTTGCTCTTCGCCCGATAGCCCAACGAATACGATGTTGGCATTAAAATCATACTTACTTAAAACCCGAGATGCTTCTATAACTCCGGCCATACCAGAGGCATTGTCGTTAGCGCCAGGTGCATCGGTTTCACTATCTGTAGAAATTGAAGCTCTGGAATCTATATCGCCACTCATAATTACATAGCGCGTGCTGGGTTGCTTAGATTTCTTAATTGCTATTATGTTAACAACTACAACATCAGCCTTTATCCTTGTATTCGGGTCACCTTTAACAAAAGTTCTTTGCTCTATAACATCCATGCAATTATTACAGGAGTTACTAATTGCCTCAAACTCTGATTTTATCCACCTTCTAGCAGCACCAATGCCTCGCGTTGCAGAAACAGTATCAGATAGCGTGTTTCGTGTTCCAAAACTTACTAGTTTTTTGATATTCATCTCAATACGATCTGCCGAAACTTCATCGATAATATTATACAGGCGTTGCTCTGTGGCTGGAGGTGCTGTAGACTGCGCGTAAAGTGAACCAAAAACCAGAATCAGAAAAAAAGTAAAGACGTATTTCATAGATAAATTATTTTGAAATGGCAATTTAACTGATCTATAACGATTGTTAAAACCAATCATGTAATTATCTTCCTTGCAGGCTAGCCCTGATTAATTATTTTTGCGCCATGGAAACAACGCAGATAGAGCTGTTAGGCATTACAGTTACCGAACCCTTCACATGGATCACCAATTGGTGTGTGGCCGCGGCTAGCTTTTACTTTGGTCACCTACTCTATCATAGTCGTTATGCAACGAAGGAAATGAAGTTCTGGGCTGTATTTTTCTTATTTATGGGATCGGCCTCCATGACTGGCGGGACCGCGCATGGATTTATTAATTATGTTGGTCATAACTTTCATTATGCTGCCTGGATATTTACAGGATTTGCTGTTTATGGAGCTCAGCGTGCTTCACTAGAGGTAATTCGAGATGCTAGAATATATCCGGTTCTCAAATGGTTTATTCTGATTGAGGTTGTAGCAATGACGATCTCAGTGGTGTTTTTTCAAAGTTTTGAATCTGTCAGGGTCAATTCTGCTTTCGGACTGATTGGAATTGTACTACCTATTCAACTTTATGCTTATCGATTCTATGGACTTAAAAAGAATGGCATCATTGCTATTGGAATATTAAGTAATATAGCCCCTGCTATAATCCACGCGGTAAGATTCTCCTATAACCGTTGGTTTAATTTCAACGATTTAAGTCATGTGGTAATGATCGCTTGTTTCTATATCATGTATAGAGGTGCAGCGTTAATTGAACCTAAGAAGCCAATCCGACAGGAAACCTTGTCTTAATATTCTTCTGGCATAACAACCCAGAGTATTAAGTAAACTAATATTCCAGGGAATCCAATTGAGGCAACACTTATAATAACATAGAGTAAGCGAACAATAGCCGCATCCCATCCAAAGTATTTTGCAACTCCCCCAAGTACGCCACCTATAACTTTGTCTCGGGTTCTTTCTAATTTCATAGTAGTCATAATCTTCTTTTAACTTTTCCTACACCAAATTTATGCCAAAATAGAAAATGCCCAAAATACATCAGAAATCGATTCTTATTGACATGTTTTCGAACAATGGAGTACATGTTATGTTCATTTTCGAACATTATTTTTTGCTTTGAGCTTGACAAAGGATGTGGTACCCATGAAGATAGCTCAACGATATTAAACTATCTTCCCTGCCAAGACGTTTATTCATTAAGTAATTCTAATACTAATCTTTAATTATTTAGATTTACGAATGCTTAAACTAAAACGTGTAAGGTCAAAATGGATAAATTACGCCCTTATTGCACTTTTTTTAATCGTAACAGGGTCATGCAAACCATCCTATTACACTGCCAAAGTTATTAAGCCCAAAAAGCACTACTTTCAGTACAATCCGAAATGGCATAAAAAGAGTGCACGCGTACGTACGGTAAGAATGAAGAACTAGGATGATAGATGAAATTAATAAATTACTTGAGGATGGCAAATTCGATGAAGGCTTAAGTCTACTGAATAAATTGCTCGAATCCGATCAGTATAATATTGAACTCCTATCCTTAAAAGGCAAGGTGTTGCGGCATCTAAAAGAATACCATGCCTCGATAGACATTTATAATGCATTGGCAAATCTATTACCAAACGAAGCTGAAATATATGCTGATCGCGGCTTATGTTATCATAGTGCTTCGGAGCAAGATGCAGCCTTATCAGATTTCTCCAAAGCGATTGAACTTGAGCCAACCAATGGGTACCGCTATGCTAGCCGGGCATTTATTAGGAATTTTTATGGTGATCATGCCGGTGCACTCGACGATTATGACATGGCCCTGGAGTTAGACCCAGAAGATGCAATATCCTTAAATAATAAAGGGATGATTGAAGAAAACATGGGGCGGGAAAAGGCAGCGATCAAAACGTTTATGAAAGCTGATAAGCTAACTGGTGTTGATAAGAAACTTGAGGAAATTAAAGATTCGCCGATTAAACCGCCTCCAGCTCAGCTAACAGCACAAAAAACCTCTTCACTGGATCATTTTATTCAAACACTCAAAGGGTTGTTAAACTCCAAAGAAGAAAGAAAGTCATTTTTTAAGTTTCTTGGAAAAAAATAATCTCCCTTTGATTTCGGTGCTCATGCCGGTTAAGAATGCAGCAACTACCCTTAACGACTCGATCCATTGTATTCTTAATCAATCCTATACTAACCTCGAGTTCATCATTATCGACGATCACTCTACAGATGACTCTAAAAAGTTAATAAAGTCGTTCACGGATTCTCGGATTAAGCTTATAGCGAACCTAGGAGCCGGTATTGCCGCTGCATTAAATACTGGACTTAGCGTAGCAAACGGTGACTATATTGCTCGAATGGACGCCGATGATATTGCCCACCCCAATAAACTTAGTCAACAATTTCAATTTCATTCTACAAACCCGGATGTTGATGTCGTTTCGTGCTTGGTGCAACACAAATCAAAAGGTAATGCTTCGCAAGATGGTTATAAGTATCACGTCGATTGGATAAATAGTATTATCGGTCCTAAAGACCATTACGAAAATCGGTTTAGTGATGCAGTAATTGCCCACCCTACGCTATTTTGTAAACGCCAGTTGTTTTCAGATTACGGCCAATACTCTGAAGAAGACGTTCCAGAGGATTATGAACTCTGGCTGCGTTGGATGCAATCTGGGGTTAGGTTTGCCAAAATTTCGCAGGTTCTCTACCAATGGTACGATTATCCGGAACGGGCATCACGTACCAACCCTAAATATGATGTAGAAGCCTTTAATCGGGTTAAAGCTATTTATCTAAAGAAATGGCTGGATCATACGATTCCAAAAAAGGAGATTTGGATTTGGGGTTATGGTAAAGAGGTAATTAAAAAAATATCATTTCTTACAATACTGGGTATCGACATATCGGGATTCATCGATGTAAAAGAACGAGACTCTACCAAAAGAAATGTTCAATCATACCTGTCCATTAAAGGATCTGAAAACAGGCTCTATTTGGTCTATGTAAGTGATCGAATTGGAAAAGCACGAATTAAGGATTTTCTAATTGAAAAAGGTCTAAAGCCTACTCTCGATTATTATTTTATGACTTAAGGGACCGTACCCAGTTTTTGCAAATATTATTAAAATAAACAGCTTGCTGTTCCCTGTTTCTAATATGCGATGTCACAATACCTCCATAAATGAGTGAAATAAACACGGAACTTAGATCGGCAGCATTACTAAATCGAATAATTTCTTTGCTCAATATACCTTCCAACATGAAGCCTTCTATTAAATCCCAAAATGGTAGCACGTTAACATTATCCATATTTTGATCGGGAAAGAAGAGCGCTCGATCAGCTTCAGTAAGCCGAACCGGTAAAATCGGTGGCTTCGTATGCAGTAATGTTGTTAGCATTTGGGTAGCGATCGAAGGAGTTTCACGAATTATGTGGGCGAATCGGTCGATAATTAATTCTAAGCCTGCCAAACCATGTAAATCACGTTTTGAAACATCAATACATATCCCAAAATTTAGAATACTCTTATAAAGCAGTAAGATGTCCTCCTTTTTATCAAAGTATTTGAAAAAGGTTACCTTACTTATATTCGACGCAGTACAAATATCTGTGACATGGATTTTATCAAACTCTTTATGCTTACATGTTTCAATTAAGTAGTTAATTATCTTATAGCGAATATGGGCAGCGTTCTGAGTCCTCTTTGTAATCATTAGTTAACTTAGGTTAATTTATTCTAATATAGGATTAATTCCTTATAATACAAATAAAAAGTCATGGGTATTAACCCTTGAATTGTACTATAGGAATAGAAACGAATCTACAGCCAGATAATTTTGGCACTACAAAGTGCATTTTCGAACAGAAAATTGTTTAATTGCACTATAAACTAATGAAGATGAAGAAAATCATTTTACCCTTAATAATACTGATTGTATTCCTAGGTTGCAGCTCCACAGACCATAATGCGATTAATACTTACACTGGTCCAATAGCAGATAACGCTATGGTAGTTTCTGCACACCCACTAGCGTCGGAAGTTGGTGTTCAAATCCTTAAGGCTGGTGGAAACGCAATTGACGCCGCTATTGCGGTACAATTTGCGCTTGCAGTAGTCTATCCAAGGGCTGGTAATATTGGTGGTGGGGGTTTTATGGTTGTACGTTTCCCTGATGGCAGCACAAATTCACTCGATTTTCGGGAAGCAGCGCCCCTAAAAGCGAGTCGCGATATGTACCTGGATTCCGCAGGTAAGGTAATAGATAATATGTCTACTCTTGGTCATCTGGCTGCTGGCGTTCCTGGAACCGTTGATGGGATGGTTAAAGCGCATGAAAAATATGGCTCCTTACCATGGGAAAAGCTAGTTCAGCCCGCTATCCTACTTGCATTCAATGGGTTTGAACTTACCGATAGAGATGTTGAGGATTTGAATAGATTACGTAAAACTTTCGAAGCGGTGAACACAGTTTATCCAGAGAATCTATTAAGTAATTGGGCCATTGGAGATAAAATAAAGCATTTATACCTCACCGCCACATTAACAAGGATAAGAGATGAAGGGCGAGATGGTTTCTATGCAGGAGAAACAGCAGATCTGTTGATTGCCGAAATGGAAAGAGGTGGTGGTATTATTAGTTATGAAGACCTTAAAAGTTATCAGGCTAAGTGGCGGCCAGCATTAGAAGGTAGTTACCGTGGACACAAAATAATAACCATGCCTCCGGTTTCGAGTGGCGGAGTAGCACTGCTGCAGTTACTCAGTATGGTAGAGCCTTATAAACTTAAGAAAATGGGACATAATTCTGCCGATTACGTTCACCTTCTTGTGGAGGCCGAAAGAAGAGTTTATGCTGACCGGGCTGAATATCTTGGTGATCCAGAATTCTATGAAGTGCCTGTTGCCGAACTACTCAATAAGAGCTACCTTGAACAGAGGATGCAAAGCTTTAATAAAAAGCAGGCAACACCATCGGAGGAGATAAGTCACGGTGTTGTTAGGTCAGAATCGGATCAGACAACTCATTTCTCGATCGTTGATAAAAAGGGAATGGCTGTTTCTGTAACAACCACACTCAATGGAAGTTTCGGGAATAAGGTAGTTGTTGGAAATGCAGGTTTTATTCTGAATAATGAAATGGACGATTTTAGCATTAAGCCGGGTGTTCCAAATATGTTTGGACTAACCGGTGGAGAGGCTAATGCCATTGAGCCTTCAAAACGGATGTTATCATCAATGACTCCTACTATTGTTGAGAAGGATGGTGAAGTGCTTTTTGTTACTGGTACACCTGGCGGTTCAACCATAATAACTTCTGTGTTTCAAAGTATTCTTAATGTAATCGATTTTGAAATGAGCGCTTTAGCGGCTGTCTCCGCGCCAAGGTTCCATAGTCAATGGAAACCAGATGTGGTAATTATTGAGCCTGATGCAATCGATGAGAAAACTCATGAAAAACTAAGTGCCAAAGGACATGAATTGAGCATTAGAGACAAAATAGGTGCTGTTGACGCAATATTACGACTACCGAACGGTAAGCTTGAAGGAGGCGCCGATCCGCGAAGGTTCGATGATAAAGCTATTGGGTATTAACAATAGTCCGCTACTCGCCCGTATCAGTCTTCGCAGCGTAGGTCAGCTGAAAATCTTCCCATGAAGTATTCAAATAATGATCTTCACCAATAAAAGTAGCTATTTTCAGGAAGTCCTCAGCATTTCTATAGCCGGGTAGAACCTGAATAATTTCAAATTTCTCATTAATAAAAACAACTGATGGGTAGCTCAATTTGCCATTTAAAAGGGAGGCCGCCAGTTCGTGATAGCCTCGCCTGCCATTTGGTACGAACTTAAATGTATAATCCCGAAAGACGATAGGCTCTTCTTGTTCTGCATTAAATTTAACGGTATAAAAATGTGAATTTAACATTTCAGCTACGGCAGGATTAGAAAAAGTACTGGCATCCATTTTCTTGCACCAACCGCACCAATCAGTGTACACATCAATGAATATTTTCTTGGGCTGGCTATCCATGTTGAGGACAGCGTCTTCAAAGCTTATCCATTGAGGTAACTCATTCCTACCTGTATCACCATACCCGAAAGCGAAAAGGAGGAGCAGTAATGGACCAAAAATATACTTCCGTGTCATATCTGCAAATATAACGTTATCCCAGGCATTGGAGTTGACTTTTTTTCCGTTTACCCTTAAATAATATTGTCCGAATCACCAGTAGAATGTGTACTATATCGTACAGTAATGCTGTGCATCAATTTGTAATCAATTGATAATCAATATTTTGTAATTCTGGCACAAAACTTGAATATTCTGTAACAACCAACACCAATATGAAACAATCGAACTGGATCTTAGGAATTGGAATTGTCGTTGCCCTCCTCATAATCGTAGGGTCGCTATTCTATGCATTTACCGCAGCCCCCGCTACAAATGCCGTTGAGCAGAGTTCAGGTGGTGAAATTGGACAGGTCATAAGACATATCGGGGCGATTCCAATTAACAAACTCAGCAATATTATTAACTCTATACAGTAATATTTAATATAAATCCTTAAACTTATCACATGAAAAATATCCTCCCTCTCCTCCTATTAACTCTTATTCCGTTTATGAGCCAAGCGCAAAAAACTCACGATTTCCATTTAGATGAGACGTATGCCATTTCAGCAAACGGTAGTTTGGAATTATCAGCAGATGATGCCGATGTTACCATAATAGGCGAAAATCGAAGTGATGTGCATGTTAAAATCGACTATATGGTAATGACCAAGGGTTTAGAATGGGGTAATCGGGAGTTTAGAGTTGATGTCAATACCGAAGGAGGAGATTTAAGTATAAAAGAATATCGTAAGAGCAATACAACGACAATGGGCTTTGTAAGCTCTGAGTATACTATAGTGATTAAAGCACCCTATGGTGTTAGTTTAGATATAAATGGTGATGATGATGACTATTCGATCTCTTCAATCGCTGGAAATATTAGCATCAATGCTGATGACGCTGATGTTGAACTTAAAAATTGTACTGGAAACGACTTCTTCTTCGATCTAGATGATGGTGATATTAAAATGGACCAAGGAAAGGGAATGCTCAAAGCCAGGATGGATGATGGCGATCTCGAGATCGTAAATGGGGCATTTGAAGAAATTGATTATAGATCTGATGATGGCCATTTGGCCTTAGAAACCAGCATTGGGCCTAATGCGCTTTTTCGTTTTGGTGGTGATGATTCCGATTTCGACATAGTAATTACTCAAGGTGGTGGCACGTTTACCATTAACCATGATAACGGTCGAATTGCTTACGATAACAACTTTAGGCTCGTAGATAAGGAAGAAGATAGAATAGAACTAAGCCTAACCGGCGGTCGAGCTAAGGTTATTTTTTCTGGTGATGATATTAATGTTAGCCTTACTTCTACAGGATCTAACTAGTCGTAGAACATCCAGTAAAATCCAAAATCGAATAAGGTGCGCTTCCCAATATATTTAGGCGCAACAAAATAACCTTCTCCGTTAAACAATTGCAACCAGTTATTCAGTTTCGCGAATAAAAAAGCGTGATCCAGTTTAACATTCATATAGATATCTGATATTAAGTAACTTGGGATATTAAAATCATCTTGTATAAAAAACTGGTGGCTACTCACCTGGTAATTAGGGGCATAGTAATCTGATTTCCAGTGATTATCGATTCCCACCTGGAGTTCTAGATTATTATTAAAAAAGATATTGTGATAGTAAATATTTAGGTTGACTAACAACTCAGGAAGTGGAAAAGCTTCTGTCGTATTCCCAGAGACTATATTATAATCTACATTCCCAGCCAGATGGATCCTATTGAAAAAATTAATGCCAAAGTCTACGCCAGGCGACAGGATTGTTGCCGTACCATTGATTTGAACCGGTACAGCTGTAGTATCGTAATATATATAGTCCGTATGCGTTGAGAATCTGGCTTTTGGTCGTATGTAAGACCTCCCTACCCGTTGAACATACCCCCCTTCTAAATCCAGCGTTTTTATATTCTTTAAATCATTATTAATCCAGTAATCATGATTTCCCAGATATGCCTGGTCCATAAATGACGGAGAATGCTGCTGTAGCAGAAATCTAACATCAAAATTCTTTGCCAATAAGTCACCGGTTAAGCGCTGATTACCATTAAGGTTGAAATCGATGGTCCCACTAAGCCGGTATTTGCGATTTAATTGTATCCTTGCGGCACCTCCTACATAGTGTTCTATGCCATAAGTATCTGGTTTCTCCAGTCTAAAATTAAGGGTATCAGAATCTCTTTTACCATATTGAAAATCAAAGCTTCGAATTTTGTAGTAGCCTAGAAAAAAAAGCTTTCCTATGGTTCCCTTAAAGCCTGTTTCCAGTGTTTGTGTGATAAAATTATTTTCTTCGGACGTAGTATCTCTACTGAAATTAAATTGATCAAAATAAGCAGTATCAGTACTTAAGTTATCGTTTCTGAACTTTGAAGAAGCGTAAGAGTAATCATATGACTGATATAATTGGAAAATTGAATCAGGGTTGAACTGATGATAGAAATGATAATTCCTTCGCAAATACTCACTTCTTGCATTTTCGAGATAAACCTTAGCATTCTCATCGAAATATCCATCTTCTACATCCGTAGTGTCTATGCCTCCCTGATCTACAACAGTGTTCTTATTTCTAGTAAAATTTGTTAAGGCCAAGTACTTACGGTTAGGCGTATAATAAAGAAAATAGATATCGTAACCTTCCGAGTCGGTTAGCCTATCGTTCCGTCCTAAAGAGGCAGTTTGCTTGTCGCCCACTTTGCGAAAATAGTCTATGCCAATATTAAAATTAGAGCTATCACTGCGGTTAAAACCAACATCGACGCTAGATCTACCATTACCTCCTATCGCGGCTCCTATTCTGGAGTATGGCGATTTGGTATCGTAATATTTGAAGTCTTCAGGTGGTTTAAAGTAGGGTTCATAGGCTGAAAACCCAGACCTCGCTCCAATTAACTCAGGAGGGTTATAATAGATGCTTCTGGTCGCGGTGCCAATCACGCCAAGATCTTGTAATAAATATTGACTAACTTCTGTAGGAGTGAATCGATGTAGGTTAAATACAGCAGTGTCTACATAATTAAAGTAAAGATCGTTGTACTTTATATTATGTTCATAGATATACTGGGTGGTAGTGGGGCCATAAATCAGTTTAGTGGAGTCGTCGAGAATCTGGGCTCCAACCCACTGATTAATAAACAAGAACAAAACGATTAACCCTCTTTTCACCACGCGAAAATAATGATCCTTCACGATTTTATAAGGATTTGGCTTAGAATTGGGATGAGTTTGACTGCATTTAAAAACTTAGTCTTCTTTAACGGTGTATTTTTCGGTAATCGCATTAAAAACTAATTCATCAAAAACATTGCCAGACTTAATAAACTGATTTTCGATAGACAGGAAGTAGACATTGGTACTCTGCACTAATTTGGCTAGTCGTTTTTCTCTGAATTTAACAATATCCTTCTCTGTAGTGAGCAATGATGCGCCACTACTTTCTGCTTTTCTAACTAATTCTTCTACATCTTGCTCGGTATATTCATGGTGATCTCCAAAATCTACAGATTCAAGGATGTCATATTTCCTCGTAACATATTGGTTAAACGAATCTGGATTCGCTAACCCCGAAAAGGCAATATAACGTTCTGGAGGTGGGCCATTAAGCTTTAAAAAAGGTTTGAGGTTGGTATATAGAATTTTTGAAAAAAGAACATGCATATCAGCCCCGGCATAACGCCTTATGTCATTGGTCATATTATTCATTTCCTCGTCGCTAATTGATGACGGGCATTTTGTAACGATCACCACATTTGCACGCTTTGCTCCCTTTTTTATTTCTCTGAGACGGCCCCAGGGCAATAAATGATCGTTATAAAACGGATGGCTGTAGTCCGTAAGTAAAACCTTAAAATCGGCATCAACAGCACGATGCTGATACCCATCGTCCATAACAACAACCTGGGTTTCAGGATATTCGAGCAAAATATTAGGGATGGCAATTGTTCGCTCCTCGCCTACGGCTATTTTGGCAATTTCGTTATACTTCAAATACATTTGATAGGGCTCATCACCAATATCGCGTGCGGTTGAGTATTGATCTGCCATTAGAAAGCCTTTGGTTTTTCGTTTATAGCCGCGACTTAGAACCGCAAGTGAGTATTTTTTATGTAGAAGTCGAACCAGATATTCGGTCATAGGAGATTTTCCTGTTCCTCCTGCAGATAAATTACCTACTACAACCACCATAATATCGTAATTAAAGGATTTCGAATAGCGAATGTTGTAGAGGTAATTTCTAAATCGAGTCGCTATGCCATATAAGAAGGCTAATGGAGCAAGCCAGAGAACCGATACTTTCATACTAGGAATTTTAAATACACTCCTTGAATAAAATAATTGCAGACAAGTAATGTAATTGATATTAACAGAGACTAATTTAAGGCTTCGTAATGAGAGTTTAACTATTGGATAGATTTAAAACGAAATAATCACCCTAATTTTGAGTATGACGCTGATTAAAGATATTACCAATTATTTAGAAAGTATTGCCCCAAGACCACTTCAGGAATCGTATGATAATGCCGGTTTAATTGTTGGCAATAAAGATGCGGAGATTGTGGGAGTATTAATTGCACTTGATTGTACCGAGGAAATTATTGAAGAGGCTATTGCAAAAAAGGCCAATTTGGTGATCGCCCACCACCCTATTGTCTTTAGCGGCTTAAAATCATTAACCGGTAAAAACTATATCGAACGAACGGTAATCAAGGCCATTAAACATGATATTGCGATCTACGCCATCCATACGAATTTAGATAATATCCGCTCGGGGGTAAACGCTAAATTCTCAGAAAAACTTAACCTGCAAAACACTAGAATTTTACGGCCATTGCGCAATCTTCAGAAATTAGTAACCTACATCCCTACAAAAAACACCAAGACAGTACTTTCGGCATTGCATTCTGCTGGTGCCGGCAATATTGGAGATTACACGGAGTGCAGTTTCGCTGTAACTGGAACGGGCCATTTTACACCGGGCACGAATACCAATCCAACAATAGGCAATATAAATGTTGCCGAAACAGTTGAGGAAGATCGCGTAGAGGTTATATTCCCCAATTATGCCTCCTCAAAAATCATTAATGCCTTACATCAAGCCCACCCTTACGAGGAGGTCGCTTATTATCTAACAGATCTACAAAATATTAATCAAGAGAATGGCGCTGGATTAATCGGAGAACTAAGTTCTACGCTGGAAACGGAAGAATTTCTGGAGCACCTAAAAGAAAGATTGAATTTAAACGTAATTAGGCACACAAACTTTGAGGGAAAAATTAAAACCGTTGCGATTTGTGGAGGCTCTGGGACATTTTTATTGCGAGACGCCATGCAACAAAATGCGGATGCCTTCATCACTGGAGACGTAAAGTATCATGACTTTTTTGACGCTGAGCGTAAACTACTGTTTTGCGATGTAGGACATTATGAAAGTGAAGTAGGAACAAAAGAATTACTGGGTGAATTATTAACTAAAAAATTCACTACTTTTGCACTTCATTTGTCAGAATGGAATACAAATCCGATTCGATATTATAAATAGAAATATTACAATATGGTTGTTGAGAAATTAGAACTACTTACAAAACTTCAAGAAATTGATTCACGCATAGATGCAATCAAAAAGGTCCGTGGCGCTTTACCCGATGAGGTTAGAGATCTTGAAGATGAATTAGTAGGTTATGAAACCAGATTACAGAAATTTAATGACGAGGTAGCTGCCTACGAACAAGAGATTGAAGACAAGAAAGCTGGCATTAAAAACAGCGAACAGCTGATTAAGAAATACGAAGAGCAGCAGATGAACGTTCGTAATAATCGTGAATACGATGCCATTACGAAGGAGATGGAGCTTCAGGCTCTGGAAATCCAGGTCTCAGAGAAGAGAATTAAAGAAGCCTACGTTAGAATTGAAGAGAAGAAAGAAGAAATTGCTGCAACCAAAGAAAAAACTGGTGAGCGTAAAAAAGATCTTACTTCTAAGAAAGATGAGTTAAACACTTTATTATCGGAAAGCGAAGCCGATGAGGCCAAGTTAGAGAAAGAACGCACCAAGGCAAGTAAACATATAGAAGACCGCCTTTTATTAGCGTATAATAAATTGCGTAAAAATGCTCGAAATGGTCTGGCTGTAGTAAATGTTAAAAGATCTGCATGTGGCGGTTGCTTTAACGTTGTACCTCCTCAAAGACAAGCCGACATTAAGGATAAGAAAAAGATAATCGTTTGTGAGCATTGTGGAAGAATTCTTGCTGGTGTAGATATTGAACCTATAGTTGAAAAGCCTAAGGCCAAACGCACACCACGAAAAACAGCTGCTAAGAAAACGACTACTGCAAAAAAAGCACCGGCGAAAAAAGCCGCTAGCACCAAATAATTAAGTTGCTAAATAAATTAGAAGAAAGGCTACTCAATGAGTGGCCTTTTTTATTTACGATCAAATCGTGTCTTAAGGTATTTGATTTTTTCGCCTTGAGAAGAAAAAAGTCTCTCGTAGTGCGTGGTTATCCCAAAATGGTCTGAAATCAGACTTGATTCATCTAAGTTTTGGGTATAGGTTAAATCTTTAACATCCGATCGATTTTGAAGCAACTCTAACGTGTATTCAAAAAGACTTGTGCTATCTGTTTTAAGCTTAAGCCAACCATCGGGTTGAAGTACGGATTGGTATAAATTGAGAAAACGCTCTGAAGTTAACCGTCGTTTTTCATCTTTATCTTTTGGTCGTGGGTCTGGAAAGGTAATCCATATTTCGCTGACCTCATCTGTATCAAAATATTTATCCAAATCGTGGATAAAGGTCCTTAAAAAGGCCACATTACTCAATTCTTTAGCTATGGCCATTGAGCTGCCCTTCCATAGTCTATCACCCTTTATATCAACACCTATAAAGTTTTTCGTCGGAAATTGTTGCGCTAAGCCTAAGGTATACTCCCCTCGCCCACAAGCTAATTCTAAAACAATTGGATTCTGGTTCTTAAAATAGAGGTCAGACCAGTTTCCTTTCACCTTTTCAAAAAGCGGCTTACCTGCCTGAATTATATTCGAAGCAGACTCATTATAGGCATATCTATTCTTCTTGCCTCGCATTTAAAGATCGTCAAGTTCAGCAACGACGAATGTACTTCCGCCAACAAATATTAAATCTTCCTCGGCCGCTTTGTTAACTGCATCGTTATAGCCAGCATTGACTGATTCATAGACTTCGCCAATCAAGCCCTTTGTTGCTGCCAATTTCTTAAGCTTATGAGCATCCATCGCTCTAGGTACGGTAGCCTGCACAAAATAATAACTTGCCGTTTTGGGCAAGAGTTTTAAGACCCCATGAGGATCTTTATCCTGAACCATACCCCAAACGATATGCAATTTGTTGAATTCTAATGAAGCAAGGTGATGCATGTTATTTTCAACACCCGCTAAATTATGTCCAGTATCGGCAATAACCATAGGCTTTGCTTTCATTACCTGCCACCTTCCTTTCAGCCCTGTATTCTTTACAACATTCGCTAATCCCTGAGCCACAGCAACATCATTTATGTTTCCATAACCTACGGTATGAAGCTCCTCCAAAACCGCGAGAACCCCAATTAGATTCGCAAATTGATACTGCCCTTTTAGGTCCAGCTGAAGCCCCTCATACTTAATCCCTTCATCTTTTTTCACCACGTTTATGCGATTATCGGCGGCATGCTCTAGGTGGTAAACACTATCCGCAAAGCGTAACGTTATGCCTAGACTCTGTGCTTTTTCCTCGAAAACATGCTTAATCTCAGGTTGTGTCTGTGCAATTACCGTTGGTACACCATCTTTCATAATTCCAGCTTTTTCACCGGCAATTTCTGCTAAGGTATTACCTAGGAATTGCTGGTGATCCATGCTGATATTGGTAATTAAACATATTTGAGGATGGATAATATTGGTAGAATCGAGCCTGCCACCCATACCTACTTCGATGATCGCAATATCTACCTTCACCTCGGCAAAGTAGTGCATGGCCATTGCGAAGGTTATTTCGAAAAACGAAGGTTTAATCTGCTCTATCAGCGGCATTGTGGTACGCACGAAACTTACAACAGCCTCCTGCTCTATTTCCTGTCCGTTGATGCGAATCCTTTCCGTAAAAGATTTTAAATGGGGCGAGGTGTGCAATCCGGTTTTATAACCAGCCTCCTGAAGCACCGATGCCAGCATATGTGAGGAGCTCCCTTTGCCATTTGTACCCGCAACATGAATGGTTTTAACCTTGAGGTGTGGATTACCCAGGGCAGCCATTAATTTTATAATGTTGTCGAGGTTGAATTTAAGTGCCGCCGCCCCAACACGCTGGAACATGGGCAATTGGCCATAAAGGAAATCGAGTGTTTGCTGATAATCCATGGCGCAAAAGTAAATTCTTAAAAATTGAAATTTTCAGCGGAATGTAAAAAGATTAATTGGACTTAATAATAAAGGTAATCTTCCCCTCCGTTCTGGCGGGTGGAGTCCCCTGAGATGTTTGAGTAAACGTTAGCCGCATTACTTCTGCCTGATATATTCTCATTAAACTAGAAGTAACTGTATTGGTTGTTGCTATTGCACTTACCACCTCTCCACGTTCATCTATAATCACAGTAAATACAATTTTCCCTTCAGCTTGGGTCTTGTCGTCTGGCTCAGGCGCTTTATTCCACATCCAACCGGCCATTTCTAAAGCTGCACCGCCGCCTCCTCCACCAGGCTTGCCATATAAAGCTCTTGCATCAACTGTGCCCTCCTTATCACCCTGATCTCCAACTGCATTGGTTTTATCGCCCTGGTTGGCGTTCTTGGCTTCGGTGGCTTCTCCATCCTTTTTACCTGGGTACAATACCTTAGGTGGTGTAGGAGTCTCTTTCTTTTCTTCAACCTTTGGCTTAGGCTCCTCTTTCTTCGGTTCTGCTTCCTTCACAGGTGCCTCAGTCGGCATTTCAGTAACTGGCTTTACCTCAGTTTCCGTAGCAGTATTTTCAACCACAGGGTCTGCAGTTTCTTCTACGGGTTCAGTAACTTCTTCAGGAGTAACCTCCTCTATCACCTCTTCAACAACTTCTTCAGGTGTTTCCGGACTATCTTCTTCAGACTCTGTATCAGCCGGAGGGGTATTGGGTTCCGGTTGA
>CBDUMS010000079.1:0-17712 GCA_965368405.1 uncultured Cyclobacteriaceae bacterium | reverse complement strand
AGCGCTATGTGGATGGGATTCTGATAATCCGACTGCTACCTGGGGCGGATTGATCGGTTTTATCATTGGTAAAAAAGGGATTGAAGAAGAGTTTGGCACTGAATTTTCAGAAAAGTTCAATATACATCGAACGCGCAGAAACTTCCCCAATAATGGGATTGATAACTTCGATGCGATGGCAAGCAAAGGAATATATATTATAGATCGTGTTGTGCAAGAGGAAATGAGCGGCGGAATTGATCTGAAGAATAATCTTTGGTACATTCCTTCATTGTCATTAATAGAATCAAAAACGTTACATTAAGAATCTTAGGCATAAAAAAAGACTCTCATTTTCATGAGAGTCTTTCCTGACAGTGAACCGCCGGTTGGCGGTCAGGCGGTCTCCTGGGGCTTGCCGATGCTCCGCTTCGCTCCAATCGGTATAAACTCCTCGCCTCAATCCTAAATCATTAGGTATAAAAAAAGACCCTCATTTTCATGAGAGTCTTTCCTGACAGTGACGGGCCTGGGGCTCGAACCCAGGACCCACGCCTTAAAAGGGCGTTGCTCTACCAGCTGAGCTAGCCCGTCAGCCATTTATAAAGGTTTATTTGCTTTTTATAAGCACTTATTCCTTATTTGCGAGTGCAAATGTAGCGGACTAAATTTTAATTGCAAACCCAATGTTTAAAAAAGTGTTTTCATTTCTTGTCCTTGTTCAAGTTAGTAGCCTAAGCTGGGGACAGGACTTGGATGTTTTGCTTGTAAAAGCCGATAGCTTATTTGCTCAACAGCAGTTCACACAGTCTTTTTCATTATACGACTCAATATATACCGCAAGAAAGGAAGCATCTCCCTCTATGTTGCTTAAAATGGCCTATATTAAAGAAGGACTTAATGATGTAACTGCGGCCCAGTATTATCTTAATGAGTATTATCTCATTACAAAGAATGAACAAGCCTTACAAAAAATGGAAGACCTCGCCGAGGCCAATGATCTTTCAGGGTATCAGCATAATGACATTACTTTTTTCTACAGCTTATATTATGAAAACTATAACTGGTTAGTTCTGGGAGTAATATTTCTCTGTTTGCTTTTTTTTACCTTAATTCTCTATCAAAAAAGGAAGAATAGCGGCTCTATATGGTTCAATGGTTTTCTTTTAGTTTTACTACTGACAGGCTTGTTCGTTCTAGTGAACTTCGGAAGAGATTATAATCGTGGCGTTGTAATAACCAACAACACCTATGTAATGGCAGACCCATCCTCTGGAGCCGATCTCATCGATGTAATATCAAAAGGCCATAAGGTTGTTGTAGAAAAAAAGCGCGATGTTTGGTATCAAATTGAGTGGCAAGGAGAAGATGCCTATATAAAGGCTAAAAATGTAAAACTACTTACCATCTGGTAAAAACCTAATATAATATAGACAAGGTGCCAGTATACTGTTTGTTGGAAAATTCTACTATATAGTAGTATACCGATGGCTCTCGGCCGTCGCCGTCCCACACAAAATTTCGATCTATTGATTCATATACATCGGTACCCCACCTGTTCTGAACTCGAAAGCTTAAAAATTCGCCTGTGCAATTATCTAGGGGAAGGTCCGGTAATGAGTAAGTATCATTTACCCCATCATCATTGGGTGTAAATACATTGGCTGGCGTAAACTCGGTTATGGTTTGGTCTTTATCTCGAATGTTAATTGTAAATGTCAATGCAGTATTCTCTGCATTATAACAGGGATAGTCCTCTGATAAGAAGGTAAGCTCATATGTTTTTGGTTCCAATGTTTCGCTTAGGTTTGAGCACTCTGTTTTTAAATATAGCCTAGACTCGATACTACCTGTTCCGGCAGCTGGTTGAAAATCCAACCCGTTCGGCAGCACATTTTCAGGATCCAAATAGAGACGCAAGCTGTCATTATTGGCATCAGTTCCTAAAATGTCCAAAATGAGCTCATCACCAACAACTAAATCTACTTGCCGATTCTGTAAATCAATAGCCGGGTTTTGATTTATAATACCAATTTGTGGTCCCGCATTTAGGGGTGGAATTAATGTGATACTAACTTCCAGAATATCTTCATTAGAAAACTCGCAATAGTCGAGATCGTTCAAGGTAAACTCTATTGTAATCTGCTTATTAAAGCCAATTTCGCCATTAGAATTAAGTACTTGATCTAACTGAAATTCAGGGCAATCTGGATACCATCCAAATTTAGAGCTAACCTCTTGATTGGCTCTTGCTTCAGGAAAGGAAATCCCATAATCTTCAAGGTTGAATCCTTTTCCACGTGCCGATAAAACTAACTCATCACCATCGGCATCATCACCAAACACATTAAAATCTATCGGCTGACCTAGAAAATGAATAAACGACTTTTGAGGTAAGTCTGTAGAGATTATAGGATCTGTATTGATAGGTGCAATATTAAAAAAGACCTCCAAGGTATCGGTTAAGGGCAAAGCACAGGCATCATCGTAAGCAACAAGTCCGATGGTGTAGGGGCCATTAATTAACGGACACTCATCAAAACATACATCAAATGATTCGATACTACCCTGAGATAAGTTAATCGTGCCAACAGAAGGAAGAAGCTCATCTAAATTAAATTCCGGGGTAAATCCAATAGGTATTACTTTTAACCTGATATTTTCAGAAAAATTATCCTCTTCCTTAGAAGCATCGGGGTCAGTAACCTGAACAGTAATGCAACGATCTTCCAGCGGCGCACTCAATGGATAACTTATTTCTACTCTATTAGAATATTCGGCCGTACTCTCAATAGTTCTTCTTCCGGATATCTCTGGCGGGTCGGCAACAGGACAATTATTCAATACCAGCATTTGGAAGTCTCTGACCAGTTCACCAATTTTAATACCCTCTCTAAACTCTTCACAGCGTACTGCAAAAACGAATAAGCCCGACGAGCGTGGGGTTACTGTAAGGAATCCTGAATTCGATATTGCCAATCCCGGAGAGCCATTCATAATATTGTCTGAACCAAATCCTGGTCTATAAAGGATCGGTGGGTATGGGCCTGGTTGTGGGCCCGCGGCTGGCAGCGCCTCGTTAGTAAAAGTATTACGAGGAGTAACCATAGTATAAACAAGAGAATCACCATCGGCATCAAATCCGGCGAAATCTACCCAGTACGGACGGTTTGGGCAGGCATAATCGTTAAGTGGTGGAAATAGTTGAGGAGAAGAATTAACAAACTGAACACCATCTCTTACCACCGGAGGGAATTCTAAATAGAAAGTTTGTCCGGCACTCGTCCCCGCCCCAGGTTCATTACTGTAAATGTTAGTAATATCATAATTACGACAGCACCTTTGCCAGCTAATGTAATAGCCATCCGGATCATTATAAATTTCAGCAGGTAGTTCAATTACATTAGTATAGATAAGCTTATCAGTTCTAATTTCCCCATTAGAACATTCAGGCTGAAAATAACTCACTTCCGTGGCCGAGGTATAAGGTAATAACACATCCATCATTGGCATATTATCCGACTTTCTGAAAATGCGGACAGTTGCATCGGGATCCCTCGCTCCCGGATTACCATTATTTAAATCGAAGTACAGAATTAAGTTAAGCCTATAACGATATGCGGCAATATGCAATAACTCGAATTCGCCACCGACAATATGAGACCCGGAAGCAGTTATTGAGCAAAAAATTAAGAATAGTATTACAAGTCTTCGCATATCATATAATGGTCCAAATAACCATCTCACTTATAAATCAAGATTAAAAATAACCTAAAAATGTTTCTTCGCTATAAAGTTGTTATGGATTTTAATTTCAAAAACTGATTACGGAACTTAAACTATGGCTAATTCAAATCAAGAATTCGGCTATTTTTGCACTCGGCTATGAGAAAGAAACTAGTACTGGAAAAGGTTACCATTGAAGAGGTTGCGGCAGAAGGCAAAACGCTTGCCCGTATAGACAATAAAGTTTTGTTTATCCGAGGTGGAGCTCCGGGCGATATCGTGGATGTACGAGTAACCAATAAACGTAAAAGCTTCTATGAAGGCGTGATTTTAAAATATCACGCTATGTCGGAACACAGGATTGAACCAACCTGTAGTCATTTTGGAACCTGTGGTGGTTGCAAGTGGCAGCATCTACCTTACACTATGCAACTTGCTTTTAAGGAAAAACAAGTAGTTGACAATTTTGAACGTTTAGGCAATTTTGAGGTTCCATCTGTTTCACCAATTTTAGGTTCAGATAAGGAATATTTCTATCGGAACAAATTGGAGTTCACCTTTTCTGATAGCCGATGGCTTACCAAAGAAGAAATTGATACGGGGGCTGAGTTTGAACGAAATGCTTTAGGCTTTCACATACCGGGCAGATTTGATAAAATTCTAGATATTGAAAAATGCTATCTCCAGCCCGAACCTTCTAATGACATACGTAATTGGGTGCGCGTGTACGCTTTCGAGAATAATTTGAGTTTCTATAATATTCGAAATCATCATGGATTTTTACGAAATATTGTAATCCGTACTGCAATAACCGGACAAGTAATGGTAATTCTTCAGGTAGGAGAAGATAATCAGGAGTTGCTAAAACCATTATTGGAAGCCATGAACACTAAATTTAAAATCGATTCAGTTAATTATGTAGTGAATACGAAAATGAATGACACATTTTCTGACTTGGAAGTAGTGAATTTTAGTGGACTTCCGTATATAGAAGAAGAGATGAAGAGTCCGCTCGGTAGTGATAAGCTCACATTTCGGGTTGGCCCTAAGTCATTTTACCAAACGAATAGCAAGCAGGCAGAAGCATTATACAAGCTAGCTTTTAATCTGGCTGCCATAAATGAAAATGAGGTAGTCTACGACCTTTACACCGGCACGGGAACCATAGCAAACTACGTTGCCCGAAGTGCAAAAAAGGTTGTCGGATTGGAATATGTAGCGGAGGCTATCGAAGATGCAAAAATCAACGCCGAAATTAACAATATCGATAATACAGCATTTTTTGCGGGCGATATGAAAGACATTCTTACGGCCGAATTTATTGCTGAGAATAGCAAACCGGATGTTATCATTACCGATCCGCCCCGAGCTGGCATGCACACAGCAGTGGTAGAAACGATGTTAAATGCAGAACCCAATCGGATAGTCTATATTAGTTGCAATCCAGCTACACAAGCTCGTGATATCTCATTGCTATCTAAAAAATATAATGTAATTGAATTCCAACCTGTTGATATGTTTCCGCATACCCACCATGTAGAAAACATTGCCTTGTTAAAACTAAAAGAATAAATAATGCATAACGATCCCGAATTAGATGGCAAATACCTGGGCACCATTACAAAGGATTTTGCCATTGTGTCCGACACCCTAAGAGAAGCAGCTTACCAGATCAAGAAGCGCGGCATATCAGAATATCCCATATTTGCAATTGGTAAGGATCCGGGTATTCCGATTGGTCAATTACTAATTGATAAACATGAGGTTGCAACGGAATGGAACTTTAATGCATCTTTCTTAGATGAATTTGTACAACGAGGGTTAGTGGAGAAAGATAAAGAATCCATATTTAAGGAAACCTATAAAGACCCTGATGAATTCTGTTGTCTTTTTGTTGTGGACGGTGAGTTTACCCGATTCGTTTATATACCTTACCCAATAGATTAAATAATGCCAAAGGCTATTTCATTAACAGATCTTGTAATTGGTTATCGTAATAGAAACCAAACCAGCGAAATAGCGAAAATATCAGATTTGCATCTTACCAAAGGCAAGCTCACTTGTCTATTGGGAGCGAATGGCATAGGTAAATCAACTTTAATAAAAACCATTACCGGCGCCCTCCCTGCATTGGCAGGAGAGGTTATTGTTAATGACCAGAATTTGGCGACGCTAAGTATTACTGACAGAGCGAAACAACTCGCTACGGTCCTTACCGATAAGCCTAACTTGGGTTATACAACAGTGTACGAAATGGTAGCCCTGGGTAGAAACCCGCACACCAATTGGCAAAACCAATTATCGGCAAATGATGTTAGCGTTGTTGATAAAGCTCTTAAAGCCATCGGAATGGTAGAGATGGCAAACCAGCCTCTAGCCGAGTTGAGCGATGGCAATTTGCAAAAGGTAATTATCGGACGAGCATTAGCACAGGAGACAGATATTATTGTATTAGATGAACCAACTGTACATCTGGATATTTCGAATAAAACTTCGATTATTAAGTTACTTCGATCATTATGTGTAGAACATGGTAAGACCGTACTTTTCTCTACTCACGATTTGGACCTGGCCTTTAAATATGCAGATTATTTATGGTTGTTCGATGATAACCTCATTCGCTCTGGCTTGAGTGAAGACCTAATTATTAAAGGAGAAATTGATAGGATATTCCCGGCGATAAAAGATGAGATTAGAAGCGACCTTAAGATTAATATTTCCGGTCCGGAAAACTTGGCTGCCTTAGTCACGAACGCATTATTGAAGGCGGGTATTACAAATCATGATAAGATCAGGCAGATCAATATCGTCGAAAATGATTCAAAAGTAGTTTACAAGGTTAGTGACACTGTTCATCATTCGCTCGATGAACTGATTAAAAACCTTAGTTCACTTTAATTAGATACCGTTTTTCAAGCGTATTTGAACGAGTATTCGGGTTAAGAAACTCCATGGTAAGTTCAGTAACATGAAAGCGATCGAATTCTTTGACAAGCTCATGACCCACCCCCAAATCTCTTATTTCGTTCATGCCTCGTTCATTAGTGTAAACCAAAATATTTGAACGCTCGGTTATTGTGTCAATCCCAATAAGCGGCGCAACACTCCCAGAATAAAAGTCGAGACCATGTGAGATAGTGTACAGGCCATAGGCCTCTTCTGGCAGGTTCTGCTCAGCTAAATACTTACCAGCCATCGATCCTGCCTGATAGGTGAGTAATGTTGGGTAAACATGCGCATTTAACAGGATATTAACCCCCATTATTGTTATGAGAGAGCTGAGGAAAATCCTTTTATAGGAATCTTTGCTTAAAATCATGAGAAATACCGCAAATCCGAAGCATGCCAACACTACAATTACAAGAATAATATTGGCAGGCCAGAAGGAAATAAACATTAAGAGTCCTGCAGCTACCATTAATACAAGGTTTGTAAAAACCTGAATGCCTGTGAATACTTTTCGGGTTTTGACTTTATCCAGAATAATCCAAACCGTATCGGCAGTAATAATGGCCGCAAGAGGAAAAACCACAAAAATGTAATGTGGCAATTTATATCGCGATAAGGACATCGCTATAAAGGTGAGTACAAATCCGGCAAGCGTAATTATTTCAACACCAGAGGCCTGCGAAAACTTGCTCGCTACCAGACGATATAAATTTCTGAATATTCCGAAATATGCAATGAACATCCATGGCAAGAATGCCCAGAGAAAGGTGTGAACAAAATAGAAAACGGTTGAACTATCACGCCATTCACTCTGCCCTGTAATTCGTCCAAAGCTCTGCGTCCAGAAATAGAACTCTACTCCTTTCATTCCAAATTGCTCGTAGAGACCATAAACCATAGGTGCAAGCATCAAGGCAATTACCACTAACCCTAAGAGCCATTCCCATCGTAGTATTATCTTTAGTTTATGAGTAAAGAGAACTTGAGAACCTAGTGCCAAGACCGGGACCATGAGTCCAATTGGCCCTTTTTCGAGCATGGCCAAGCCAACTCCGACTGCACCAAGAGCCATATTCAAGGCATTTTTATTGGTGATAAAAAGCCAAAGCTGCCATATCGCAAATATCACTACATTGGCAAGAATGGTATCAGTCCGTACATCATGGGCAAATAAAAAATAAGCTTGTGTACTATATAATACGAGTACAGCCAATTGAGCGGTACGACGATCGTAAAGTACTTCAGCTAGTTTAAAAGTTGCAAACAAGCCAAGTATTAAAAATAGAAAAGAAGGTAATCGGAAAGTAAAGTTAGAAATACCGAATAGCTTAAAAGAAGTACTGGTAACCCAAAATAACAAAGGTGGTTTATCCAGATAATCGGCATGGCGATGCTCGACTTGCAGATAGTTGCCGGATTGCATCATTTCCTGGCTCATCGATGCATATTGTGCCGCATCTACCTCCATGATATCGATATAAATCATACCAATCAGGTGCACTATAGTAAGTGCGCCCAATAGAGTCCACCACTGACGAGTTGGTATACCGCTCATTATTTCTTGCTGAATATATTATACTTTAGAATGCAATAGATGGCCCTAAATCCGTCCTTCCAGTTTATTTTCTTTCCTTCGGCGTAAGAGCGGCCATAGTATGAAATACCCACTTCATATATTCTAATATTAGGTATCCTGCTAATCTTGGCAGTAACTTCAGGTTCAAAACCAAACCGGTTTTCTTTCAATCGAAGCGCTTGAATATGTTCTTTCTTAAACATTTTATAGCATGTTTCCATATCCGTAAGGTTCAAGTTGGTAAACATATTCGACATAAAGGTGAGTACTGCGTTCCCAATCGAATGCCAGAAGAAGAGAATTCGATGCGGGTTGTTTCCTTTGAATCGTGAACCATAGACTACATCAGCAAAACCATCCAGCATAGGTTTCAGCAAATCGTTATATTCCTTTGGGTCGTATTCTAAGTCAGCATCTTGAATTACAATATAATCGCCACTCGCCACTGAAATTCCTGTATGGAGAGCTGCTCCTTTTCCCTTATTTTGTTGGTGATTGAAAAATTTAATGTCTGATTCGGTATGATTGGATTGATACTCTTCTATGACAGCTTTTGTGTCATCGGTAGAGGCGTCATTAACAATAATTAATTCTTTAGCAATTTCACCAATCAAATTTACCGCTAATACTTTGTCGAGGATTTTTTCTACAGTTCTCCCTTCATTAAAAACTGGAATTACAATGGAAAGTTTTTTTTGCATGCGCTAGAAACCTAAGGTCGCAAAGATCATAAATAATGAACGAACATTAAAATCTTATTTAGAAGATCGCAATTCAAGAAAAATGTATTTTTATTTCTGAAGTTGAATAAGAACATTGGATAGTTCGGAATATGACTGCTAAGGCATGGGAAGTATTGTAATTATAGGGAATGGTATTGCCGGTATAACTGCGGCCCGACATATTCGTAAAAAAAGTGATCAGAAGATCATTGTGATTTCCGCTGAATCGAAGTACTTCTTCTCAAGGACAGCATTAATGTATGTTTTCATGGGGCATCTAAAATTTGAACATACCCAACCCTATGAAAATTGGTTTTGGAAGAAAAACCGCATAGAGCTGATTCAGGAAACCGTAGTGGATATTGATACGGCTAAAAGTATTGTTCAGCTAAAAACTGGCGAGAAAATTAGCTTTCATAAACTAATCCTTGCCCTCGGATCGAAACCAAATAAACTGTCTATTCCTGGAGCAACCCTCAAAGGCGTACAACCCCTTTATTCTAAACAGCATCTCGATCTCCTCGAGGAACAATGTAAAACCACCCAGCGAGCGATTATCATTGGCGGCGGTCTTATTGGAATAGAGTTAGCGGAAATGCTACATAGCAGAGGCATCGAAGTGCATATGGTTATACGCGAACAGAGCTTCTGGGATATTGTTCTCCCTGCAGAGGAAAGCAGGATGATCACCGAACATATCAAGAAACATAAAATCCACCTCCACCCAGGAAAAGTTGTTACTGCAATCAATGGCGATAGTGTTGTACAATCCGTGACCTTGGATGATGGTTCTAATCTGGCCGCCGAACTGGTGGGCATTACAATCGGTGTTTCACCAAATATCGGGCTTCTAAAATCCTCTATTATTGAGACAGATCGCGGAGTTCTTGTGAATGAATTCTTGGAGACCAATATTAAAAACATCTATGCTATTGGCGATTGCGCCCAGCTAAGGAATCCTACAGTTGGCCGAAAGGCTATAGAGCCTGTTTGGTACACTGGCCGCCTGATGGGTGAAACGATTGCCGAAACGATAACAGCTCAAGAAATACGCTACAATCCCGGTATATGGTTCAATTCAGCAAAATTCTTTGATATAGAGTATCAGACTTATGGCACTGTTCCGAATACCACCACCCCCGAATATGCAAGCTTCTATTGGGAAAATCGTAAAAATGAGAAGGCTTTTCGAGTCGTTTATAATAAAGCGAAAGAAGTGGTAGGTATTAATAGTTTAGGAATAAGAATCAGGCATGAGGTTGCCGATGCTTGGATTAAGAATAAGCTCAAAATCGAAGACGCAATGCTCCAGTTATCAGAACTAAACTTCGATCAGGAGTTTACGAAAAAATTTGAGCAGGAGATCAACCTTAACCCCATTACGATATGATGCAAAGGCTCTATTTATCATTCGTTCTTATTGGGTTCTTCATTTTTCTCTTGATTCCGGTCATAAGTTATCATACCCTTACGCCAAATATAGTACACGAAGCAATTGGCAATGAAGACCTAGCCAAGAAGGCAGAAAACCGACTAAGACCAATTATGGGTCAAAGAGTTAATACGCTTCTCTTACAAACGAAGTTAGGTGAGGTCTATGAGGCAGTGAATACGGACATTATTAAGAAAAATTCACTCAGCGATGCGCACTTAACTGGCTTAAAAGAACTCATGGCCAAGAACCAGCTCACTGAGGAGTCTTTAGAGCTCATTTTTGATGAGAGTAGCGAATTTCAGCGCAGTGCCTTCACAAAGTATGGAGGTTGGTTGTTTAACCGTGAATTTGCTTCTAAAGAAGCGGCTAACAAGGCATTAAATGAGGTGAACTCCAATATTATTGCTTACGAAATTCTACCCAGATTTGGTTTGGATAAATACAAACAGAAAAGCATCCGCTATACTCTATCCAAACTTTCCATTGCGGGAATTGTCATTAGCTATAAGTGGCTCTTCATTGCATTGGCTTTCGGCCTCGCCTCTCTAGGTGCTCTGGGCCTAAGCCTAAACTACTTGAACATTTCCCCTGCAAATAAGAATAATGGTATCATGACCCATCCGGCTACGAGCAGAAAGTGGTTGGCCATTATAATTGGCAGCTTCTTAATCCTTTTCTACATTGTCCTTTATTTTTATCCTGAATTTATGACGAGCTGGATTGCTCTGGTTGACCCGATAAGTCTTCTTATCAGTGGCAACCCTGCAGGTCAATTTTTCTTGTACGGGCTTCTGTATACCCTTTGTGTTTTGGTAATGGGCGTACGAATGCTCATTAAACATCGAGACAATCGTTATCAAATGATTCGTACAGGCTCGATCATCTTCTTTCAACTAATATTTGCCTTTCTAATTCCAGAAATCTTGGTGCGTCTAAATAAGCCATATTTCGATTTTAAGAATATCTGGCCTCTGGATTACGACTTCTTTTTCGATTTTGAGCTAGAGAAGCTTCTTGCAAATGGGCAACTCGGGATTTTTATGTTGGTTTGGGGTATCGCATTAACGGCTATTGCTGTACCTGTTTTTACTTATTTCTATGGAAAGCGCTGGTATTGCAGCTGGGTATGTGGTTGTGGAGGACTGGCAGAAACCTTAGGAGACCCCTTCCGCCATCTATCGGATAAGCGTTTAAAAGCTTGGTATTTTGAACAGGTAAGCATTTATAGTGTATTGGCCTTTGCTGTTATTATGACCGGTGGGGTACTCTACACCTACTTCACAGGAAGCGCAACCGTGCTAGGCGTAAATACTTTTACTGTTCGAGAAGTCTACGGCGGACTAATTGGTGCAGGCTTTGCAGGTGTTGTGGGCACAGGGTTTTACCCTTTTATGGGTAACAGGGTTTGGTGTAGATTCGGCTGCCCATTAGCCGCTTATATTGGCATCATTCAGCGTTTTAAATCCAGATTTCGTATCACAACAAACGGTGGCCAATGTATCTCATGTGGCAATTGTTCTACCTACTGCGAAATGGGTATCGATGTTCGATCCTACGCGCAAAAAGGAGAAAATATTGTCCGCGCATCATGTGTTGGCTGTGGTGTATGTGCCGATGTTTGTCCGCGTGGGGTACTCAAACTCGAAAACGGTCCTTCTGGTAATAGGTTCACTCCAAATGGCTTTATCAAATAGCGATGGAGCAAAAAAAGTGCAGAGTAATAATTCCAGCTATAAATGAATCCAAAAGCATAGACAAGGTAATAAAAGCGATTCCTAATGCTTTTGTGGAGGAAATAATTGTAGTGGATAATGGCTCCAGAGACAATACCATAGCCGTTGCCGAGAAAGCTGGAGCAACTGTACTGAAAGAAGCGATTCGAGGTTATGGCGCAGCCTGTTTAAACGGTATTGCCTATGTTACCAAAACGGCACCAGCAACTGATATCATTGTGTTTCTCGATGGTGATTTCTCTGATTATCCTGAAGAGTTATCCAACGTAATTGACCCCATAACAAAAGAAAATTTTGACATGGTTATTGGGTCGCGTGTATTAGGTAAAGCAGAGAACGGATCGCTTACACCCGTTCAAAAATTTGGCAATTGGCTATCATGCACCTTAATCAAAATCCTATACCGTGAAGATTTCACAGATCTTGGGCCTTTTCGAGCCATAAAACTTGACAAGCTATTACAACTTGATATGCGAGATATGAATTATGGGTGGACTGTTGAAATGCAGGTAAAAGCGGCAAAACTAAAACTCAGGAGTACCGAAGTACCGGTAAATTATCGAAAACGGATTGGTAAATCGAAAGTGTCGGGCACTATAAAGGGTAGTATATTTGCAGGTACAAAAATCTTGTATACCATTTTTAAGAATCTGTAAATGGCCTGGTACGAAACCGGAGTTTTAATTATCTATTTTATTGCCTTGACTTACCTCTTTCTTTATAGTTTGGGTCAATTGCACCTTACTTTAAAATATCTTAAGGTCAGAGATAAAATCGAGATGAAAATACCTCAACTCGATATACTCCCTATCGTGACAATTCAGTTACCCGTCTATAATGAAAAATACGTAGCCGAAAGGTTAATTGATTCTGTTTGCAGCCTCAACTACCCAAAGGATAAGCTGGAGATACAAGTCCTTGATGACTCAACCGATGTAACGAGCGAGCTAATCGTAAATAAGATTAATTATTATCAAAATCAGGGTATCGACATTCAACATGTACAACGCACGAAACGTACTGGGTTTAAAGCGGGTGCCTTAGAGGCTGGTTTAACAATAGCCAAGGGTGAGTTCATAGCCATTTTTGATGCTGACTTTTTGCCTAACCCCGATTTTATAGAGCGCACAGTACCCTATTTCACGGATGATAGTATTGGGATGGTTCAAACAAGGTGGGGCCATATCAATAAAAATTACTCTACACTAACTAAACTACAGGCCTTTGGGTTAGACGCACATTTTTCCATTGAACAGGCCGGCCGCAACAGTGTTCGGAGTTTTATCAACTTCAACGGTACAGCCGGCGTTTGGCGAAAGTCGTGCATACAAGATGCCGGTGGCTGGTCGGCAGATACCTTAACTGAAGATCTTGATCTTAGTTATCGGGCTCAGTTAAAAGGTTGGAAATTTAAATACCTTGAATCGGTTGAATCTCCAGCTGAGCTACCGATTCTAATGCCAGCTATTAAATCGCAACAGTATCGCTGGAACAAAGGTGCCGCAGAAACATCAAGAAAAAATCTGGGAAAAGTTTATAGTAATAAGATGCCCCTGATCACCAAGATTCATGCAACATTCCATTTACTAAATAGTAGTGTGTTTTTAATGCTTTTAGTGGTCGCTGTACTCAGTCTACCACTATTGCTTATAAAATTCAATCACCCCGAACTTATTAACCTGTTTCGTATTGCAAATTTATTTCTAATCGGCTTCTTCTCGATTGCCTTCTATTTCTGGATTTCCGCTAAAAAAAGTAATTATACAAACATTGATGGTGGCTTTTTGCAAACCTTTATTCCTTTTATCACGCTTTCTATGGGTCTTTCACTCCATAACGGAATGGCTGTACTCGAAGGCTTTATGGGTAGAAAAACACCCTTTATTCGTACCCCTAAGTTTAATATAGCCCAGGATCAGAAAGGCGCTGTTAAAAATACTTATCTCAGAACGAGCTTGTCTCCTCAAACCATTATTGAGTTACTTTTGGGTATTTACTTTATTGCTGGCATCGGACTGGGCATATACCTCGAAGACTATGGCTTAGTACTCTTTCATGGTTTGTTGGCCATAGGCTATTTAACTGTGTTTTATCAGACGGTACGATTGAATTGGCATGGGTAATAAGAATATTGAATTCTATCTAATCGCGCTCCTTTCTGGATTCGTTTATTTTTACCTTTTCTATTGTATAGAACGCCCCGATTCTCTGATCTTGATAGGTAGTTATACGCTTCTATTCGGACTCTATCTCTTAGTAATTCGTCAAAGGACTAAGCTAAGTGTAGGGATGATAGTGCTCGTGGCAATCGGACTAAGGTTAATATCGATAACATCACTCCCTGCACTTTCAGATGACTTCTACCGATTTATATGGGATGGTCGACTATGGCTGTCTGGCATTAACCCATTTGCACTCCTTCCGGTTCAAGTTATTAACACTCCTGTTTTCGAAACAAATGGGCTCAGTCAACAACTTTTTAATCTACTAAACTCTCCTACTCATTACACAGTCTACCCCCCAATACCACAATATCTAAACCTTTTCAGTGCATACTTGGCTTCGGATAGCATTTTAATATCAACTGTTATAATGCGCATCTTCATTATCAGCGCAGATATAATGGCGGTATATTTTATCATAATGCTTTTAAAACAGGCTAATAAAGATCCCAAATTGGTTGTGTTGTATGCACTTAACCCCTTGGTAATAATTGAACTAGCCGGAAATCTGCATCATGAGGCTTTTATGATAGCATTTTTCCTCGGATCAGTCTATTATTTTAAGGAGAGCAAGATCTTAAGGGGCGGTGTCTTTTTAGCCCTCGCAATCACCAGCAAACTATTACCGCTGTTATTCCTACCTTATATTTTGCTCAAAATAAAAGCCGAGCATCGTCTTAAGCTTCTCCTTTCTCTATTTGTAACAGCAATAATCCTTTTCCTGCCACTTATCGACCGGTCATTCATTCTTGGAATGAAGGATAGCCTAACGTTATATTATCAGAAGTTTGAATTTAATGCTAGCCTTTACTACCTGGCCAGGGCAATAGGTTATTGGGTTTACGGGTATAACGCGATCGCTATTATTGGTAAAATCTTTTTTCTTGGGACTACAGTTCTTATCGTGGGGTTATCGTATCGTTTATATATAAAGGGCACGGATAAGTCAACTACGTTTCTACTCCTCTATTTTATCTTCTGTATTTTATCGTTAATTCTTCACCCATGGTATATCGTTTTGCTAATCGCTCTTAGCCCACTTACTCCATTCAGATTCCCAATTGGCTGGAGTTTTTTGATATTCTTAACCTATTTGGGATACTCAGATATTGGATATAATGAAAACTATTATATTGTTACGATTGAATATCTGGCGGTTGCCTTAGCCGTCGTTCTTGATCTGAAAAACTATATCCGTTCCAGAGATAGTTTGAATGCAGCTCCCTGACCTGGATTACTCTCACACCAAATTTCGCCCCCCATCTTCTCTACATAATTCTTTACTATAGCGAGACCTAAGCCTGTTGAACTTTCGTCTCCCGTTGGCTTTGCTGATAGAACAGCGTACTCCTGAAAAAGCTTCTGCTTGTCGCCGTCAGTTAAACCAGGTCCATGATCAATAACTTCAGCCATTACTTTGTCACCCTCCTCATGAAGATTTAGTTCGACCTCCTCTCCAGGTGGCGAGAATTTAATGGCATTCGACAACAAATTATCCAACACCTGTCGCAGGTAGTGTTTATCCGCCTTTACGCGCGATCCATTGATAGAACTATGAGATTTGATCTTGATTTTCTTTGCCGTGGCTAGAGTTTCAAAATCATTAATTAGATCTCCTGCAATTTTGTTAATATCTATTGGCTCTATGGTAATATTTTCCTGGCGTTTGTCAATATTTCTACTCTCAAGAATTTTATCAACCAATAGCCTTAACCGCTGCGATGAAGCATCTATATTCTCGAGACACTCCTTTTGTGTATCAGTAAGGTTATCCTGATCTAGTTTAATAACATTAGCTAAACCGTTGATCTGATTAAGTGGACTTTTTAAATCATGGGCAACTACACTCATCATGTAGCTTTTATTTTCATTTAACTCTCTTAGCCGGGCATTCCTATGGCGCAGTGTATCGTTCACCTGCTTTATCTTTTCCGACTGCTTTTCAATCTGCTCTTTCTGCTTATTAATCTCTTCACTTTGCATGGCAATTTGCATAATTGCCTTATGGCGTTTTAGAAAATAATAGGATAGGCCGAGGAGAATTACCAGCGCAAGAACTGCTAAAGACAAGTAAAGCAAGTTTTTGAATTTTTCTGCTTGAATTCGCTCCTCATTCGCAGCATTAATTCGTTCAATTTCACGAGCCTGGGATTCTTCAAGTTGCCTCGATTGTACATCCATCAGCGCATTTAAGGTAGCTGAACTTCTTAGCTCCTCGTTTATGTTCTCTGCTCGGTGATACCAGTCAATGCTTTCCCTATACCGGCCACTTTTTTCATAAATCTCACCAAGCGTATATGAGCCAATATAGGTTGTATAAATATATCCTTCCGCTTCAGAAATAGCCAAGCTTGCTTTAACATTCGACTCCGCTAGGTCAAAATCACCCAGGTTCATATAACCATCCCCAATATTTTGAAGGGCTGTAGCTATGGTTTCTTTGGCATCGAGCTCAAGTGCTAAATCGTAGCTCATTTGGTAGTAGGTAATTGCCTTTTCGTATTCGTTTTTCAGTGCATACGCAAACCCCATATTGGTATAGGTAGTAGCCATGCCACTCTTATCTTGTATTTCACGATACGAAAGTTGCGATTGCTCCAGATAATATAAGGCACTGTCAGAATCGCTCATCGATAAATAAATCGTGCCTATATTATTTAATACATCTCCTTCTCCTCTTACATCATCCAGACTTTGGTAAATTTTCATGGCGATATCGTAATAACGCATGGCTTCTCGACTATTCCCATTATTAGAATAAACGTTAGCAAGGTTCTTATAAACATCCGCCATATCAATAGAATCGTTTAGAACTTTGTAGGTTTCTAAGGCATCCATAAAAGATGAAAGCGCCTCAGATGTCTTGCCGCGAGCAGTATTTCCTTTACCGAGCCATTTATTTGCCATAGCAAGGCCTTCCGGGTAATTAATGCGCTGGCTTAACTCACTGGCTTCATTCGCACTCTTTAATGATAAGGATAGGTCGTAGGTAAGGCTTAACTCTGAAATTTGATTTAAGAAATCTACTTTCTGTTTGGCATCTCGTGTTGCTTCCAGGGAATCTGTAAGCATAGCAACCTCCTCATGCTGCGCAATTGCCGCAAGGTTACATCCAATAAATATGCATTGAATGAAAATTACCGATCGCCAAAATATTTTCTTCAAAGTGAAACTATACTAATCAATCTAGTTGTTAAATATAGTTGAATATCAAATGATTGAGAACTATTCAAACTTATAAAAATTTGCTTCTGGACATTTCTCATTAATTTTTGGATTAATTTGCTCTAATATTGTTTTATAGAATAAAGATTAGACAAAAAAGAAAAATAAAAAGCTAGTTTTAACAATTGCATTAATAGAAAAAGTC
>CBDUMS010000078.1:0-18495 GCA_965368405.1 uncultured Cyclobacteriaceae bacterium | reverse complement strand
TATCAACTGCTTCTTTGCTTTCATTTTCCGCTAAAGAGCTCTCCTCCTTGCTTGTAACAGAATTTTCAATTTCTGTAGTTGCTTTATCAGCACTTTCCTTCTCCATTCTTCTATATTAACGCCCCAAATTCTAAGGCAAACTTAACAAAACTATTAGTTTAGTCTAGGGTCAACAGGATATTTCGAATAAAGGCTAAATCGCCCTCCCATCTCTTCTAAAATTTCTTTCCAGAGGTTATCTGTATTATCATCAAATAGAAAATCAAGATTGTTTGGCTTTAAAACAATCCATGAATTTGCTTTTATCTCTTCAGCTAGCTGCCCTTCACCCCATCCCGAATATCCAAGAAAAAAGCGCACCTTATCTTTAGCAACAACCTCTTCTTTTAACCAACCGAGCAATAATTCAAAATCGCCACCCCAGAAGCACTGATCATTGATTTTTTCCGCGTTGGGGATCGCGTCATACTGATGTAAGAAATGCAGCGTATTTTGTTCCACTGGACCTCCTACAAAAACAGGTAACTCCAACTGCTCGGTCCCTTCCATGAGTTCGTTTAACGAAGCAGATGATTTACGATTTAGAACAAAACCGAAACTCCCTGTTTCGTCATGCTTACATAAAAAAATTACCGTTCTATCGAAATTAGAATCCGGAAGATGGGGTTCCGACAATAATAAACACCCATCGGCAGGCGCCACATTGCTTCTATAATTAAAAAAAATATTCTGATCCATCCTCAAAAGTTTATTCTTGAAAGAGATTATATCTACTTTATTAATAATAGTTAGTCTGAATACAAACTCCTAAAATATCTAACATAATTTAATGAACGAAAGTTGCGACGTTGGGGTTTTGTGGGATATGTATTGAATAAAACATCATTCTATTTAGTTGAATATGAATTCCATGTTTTTATAATGATGTTGCTCGTGATTCCATTAATTTTATAAAAAATATACGATGAGCAAGGATATTTCTCAGATCAGACGTGATTATGCCGGCCAATACCTAAATGAAGCCGCAGTAGGCAACGATCCTGTTGCTTTTTTTGAACAGTGGTTCGAGGAAGCCATCAGTGCCGACATCGACGAAGTCAATGCCTTCAATCTCTCGACGGTTAATAAGGATGGACTGCCCGACGGCCGGATTGTATTGCTCAAAGGTATAGAGAATAAGAAGTTCATTTTCTATACGAATTACGAGAGCAAGAAAGGGGCAGATTTAGCAGCAAACCCTAATGCCGCCATGACTTTCCATTACAAAGAGCTAGACCGCCAAATTAGAATCCGAGGAAAGGTAGAAAAGCATGGTAACACGGAATCTGACGAGTACTTTCTATCACGTCCTTTGAAAAGCAGAATCGGGGCCTGGATCTCGGCACAAAGTAGAGCCATTCCTTCACGGGTGTTTTTAATGCGCAAATTTGTTGAATACAGTGTCAAGAATATGGGCAAAACTGTATCGCGCCCTCCTTTTTGGGGCGGTTATGCCTTAACCCCTACCCATATCGAATTTTGGCAAGGACGTCCTAATCGTCTGCATGATCGAATAAATTTTCGATTGGAAGATAGTAATTGGGTAGCCGAACGCTTGTCGCCATAGTAGAATGACCAATTATCTGAAAAGGTATGCTAATCCAGAAGTTCTATTCCCTGAACCTCCCGATAAGGACTTGGCTTTATCGGTGGTTATACCCTGCTATAATGAGCCTGATATCCTTCCAACGCTCGAAAGTTTAAGACTTTGCGAAGTCTCTTTCAATGCAGAAGTTATAGTTATTATTAATGAAGCAGATAATGCGACATCTGCGGTTAAAAAGACTAACCTCGCCACGATTCAACAGATAAGAATCTGGCAAGCTAAAGAATACCTCCCATTCAAGCTGTTTTTTTATCACCTCATAGCTCCTAAAAAACACGCAGGTGTGGGTCTAGCACGGAAAGTGGGTATGGACGAGGCTGTACGACGCTTTGAGGAAGTTCATAATAAAGAAGGCGTGATATGTTGTTTTGATGGTGATACTACCTGTGAATCAAACTATCTGGCGAATATCTACCGCCACTTTAAACAAGGTCGCAAAGTAATTGGCGCTTCGATTTACTATGAACATTTATTTCCTTCAGATGCGCAAATGAGAGAAGGAATTATTCAATACGAACTCCATCTCCGCTATTATGCTAATGCGTTAGGCCATATTGGTTATCCTTATGCACATCAAACGGTTGGGAGCAGTATGGCAGTACGATCCGACGCCTACCAGCGTATAGGTGGCATGAATAAACGTAAAGCCGGTGAAGACTTCTATTTCCTTCATAGATTAATGCCTGCCGGAAAATACATTGATATCAAAGATACCACCGTGTACCCCTCAGCACGTGAATCAGATCGCGTACCATTTGGCACAGGGAAAGCGATGATGAAGTGGCAGGAAAATAGACAAACTGAATACCAAACCTATAATTTTCGCTCATTCATAGATCTAGAGAAGCTATTTAAAGCTTCTGAAGAGTTTTACGGCGCATCCAATAATTCCTTAACGAACTTATTAAAAACGCTTCCCGTTTCGGTTCAAGAATTTTTGAGACTGGAGAACTTCACCCTGGAGAATGAAAGGATTAACCAACAAAGTAATAACCTGAGAACCTTTCTTAAAAACTGGTACGCATTTTTCGACGGTTTTAAAGTATTGAAATTCATTCATTTCGCTCGCGACCACTACTACCCTAACCAATCTATTGTTTCACAAGCAATTATTCTAGCTGCGACTAAATGGAATGAGGACCTTAACTATGAAACAACTTTAGGCTGCTTGCAATACATTCGTAAGCAAGATAGAATGCCTAGCGCAAGCTAAACATATCCGATACGCCAAGGTTTCTATTGATAACAAATCCTTCACCAAATTTTGCCCCAATCGACTGGCCAAGCATTTTACCTCGGGCATCGAGCATCAAGAGAAATTCTGGTGATGATATAAAGGTTTCAGGTTCTTTGGAGTTAGGATTGTGAAATTGTGAAGAAAATGCTCTGATCGAGTCATTTCGTTGATCCCAATACCCAGTCACGTCTTCTACAAAATCGGGCTTGAGCATAGTACTTTGGATGTAATGGTAAACACTTCTTGGTCGCCATAGGTCTTGTTGAACGCCATCAATTGAAGTCTCTAATTTCTGCAGCCCACTCAGGAAAACAGCACCTTTTACAATTTCTGCCGCTTTTCCATGATCAGGATGTCTATCCTCAGGAGCATTTGCTAAGATAATTTCGGGCTGATACTTCCGGATCATTTTAACTACAGCGGTCTGATGTTCTATGTCATTCTGAAAAAAGATGTCGGCAAAGGCTAAATTTTCACGCGCAGAGAGCTTTAGTATTTCAGCAGATTTAGCAGCTTCTACCATACGTAACTCGGGTGTACCTCGGGTTCCCATTTCACCTTTGGTTAAATCTACGATGCCTACTTTTTTGCCTGCGGCAGTATACTTTGCAATGGTTGCGCCACATGACATTTCAACATCATCGGGATGAGCAGCAAAAGCCAGAATATCTAATTTCATAGGGTATAATTAAAAAGAGCAGTAAAGATAAACAATACTGCCCTTTAAATAGTTTCACTACCGGATGCTCAATTACATAGGCATTTCTGGTGCTTTCTGATACTCTGCTGGCACTTCACCTGTAAGGCTATTTAGAAATACCACAATAGATTTTACTTGATCGTCAGTCAAGTCTTTATTAAGCTGGATTTTCGCCATTAGGCTTACCGATTCATCCAGCGACGCTACCGCTCCATCGTGAAAGTAAGGAGCTGTTTTAGCGACATTCCTCATCGACGGAACCTTAAATATATACTTATCTGCTTCATTATTTGTCACGGTGAATCTACCGAGATCGTCATGCTCTGCACCAATTGTTTCTGCATAATTCGCATAAACACCCATTTTTTGGTATAAAGTCCCGCCTAGGGTGCTTCCCATATGGCACGTAATGCAACCCTGATCGATAAAGGTTTTTAGTCCCTCTTGTTCATCACGTGACAGCGCTTTTTTGTCGCCAGCCAAATATTTATCGAAACTCGAAGGAGTTAGCAATTCTCGTTCGAACGCTCCTATCGCCTTTTTTAAGTTATCGTAAACGAAGGGATCCTCCTCTCCCGGAAAGGCTTCTTTAAACATAGGCGAATAGCCTTCGATTTCTTTTATCCGATTCATTACAAAATCTTCACTAGGCATTGCCATTTCAACTGGATTGAGGACAGGACCACCGGCCTGCGCTTCTACATCGGGTTCACGGCCGTCCCAGAATTGAACAAAATGCAGAGCTGCATTGAGTACCGTTGGTGAGTTTCGCTCTCCAAGTGTGCCATCATCTCCGGGAGATGTTGGAAGGTTATCCACGCCGTAGGTTGCCAAATTATGACATGAATTACAGCTTATATTTCCATCTTTAGATAGTCGAGTATCATAATACAGTGTATAGCCAAGGTTAATCTTAGCTTCGGTAGATGGATTAAGTTCGTTTGGAGCGGCCTCTGGTAGTGGACTGAAAAATGTGGTCGCCTGAGAGTACAGTCCAGGGAATTCTACTTTAACAAATCCGGTTGCTGCGTCTTTATTTTCTGATGATCCACCGCAACTAACCAATAGTATAGATAGTAAACCAATTCCAATATAATTTTTCATGATATTTAGTGTTTTTTAGCTAATCAAAATACATTATAAAATTACTTCGAAACCGTGAAGAAGATCACATTAAAGAGCTTTCTGCAGCTGATTGATAACAAAAAAAACCCTGATATTCATCACAAACATCAGGGTTCTGTTTAAAGATAAATACTCTTTATTGTGCCACAGCTTCTGTCTCTTTGGCAGCTAAAAACTTTTCTGCATCCAAGGCACTCATGCATCCTGTACCGGCCGCTGTAACTGCCTGTCGATAGACTTTATCTGCCGCATCACCTGCAACAAAAACGCCATCGATACTTGTTTTAGAGGTACCTGGAATAACCTTAAGGTATCCGGTTTCATCCATTTCAAGATAATCCTTAAAAATCGCCGTATTGGGCGTATGACCTATTGCAACAAAGAATCCTTTAATATCTATCTCATACTCCTCGTTCGTTTTATTATTGATGAGTCGAGCTCCGGTAACTTCATCTTCTCCTAAAACTTCAAGCGTCTCAGAATTCCATAATACTTCAATATTTTTAGTATTAAGAACTCGCTGTTGCATAATAGTAGATGCCCTGAGTTCATCCCGGCGAACAATTAAATAGACTTTAGGACATAAGTTGGCCATATAGGTTGCCTCTTCAGCAGCAGAATCTCCTCCTCCTACAACAGCCACGGTCATATCTTTATAGAAAAACCCATCGCAAATCGCGCAAGCAGACACTCCTTTACCATGAAGTTTCTTCTCTGAATCTAGTCCGAGATAACGAGCACTAGCACCCGTAGCAATAATTACAGACTGTGCAGTTACTTCGTGATTATTATCGATAATCACTTTATGAGGATATCCTGAAAAATCGACTGCTGTTGCAAGTCCAAAGCGAACTTCGGTTCCAAAGCGTTCGGCCTGAGCCTGAAGCTGCATCATCATCTCAGGACCATTGATACCATCCGGATAACCCGGGAAATTCTCAACATCATTCGTTGTAGTCAATTGGCCTCCTGGCTCGCCTCCTGTGAACAATACAGGCTTTAAACCTGCTCTGGCTGCATATATGGCCGCTGTATATCCGGCTGGGCCTGAACCAATAATTAAAACTTTAACTTCTTCTTGTGTCATATTAGTTACTAAATTTTAGCTTGAATAGCATTCATGATTGAACACCACAAAAATAACAAAATTACCCCAGATATGGTTTCAGGGATTGGCTTCTTGCAGAGTGTCTAAGCCTTCGAATCGCCTTCTCTTTTATTTGGCGAACACGCTCTCGGGTTAGGCAAAATCTTTCGCCTATTTCTTCTAAGGTGAGTGCGTTATTTGTAGTTGCGCCTAAACCAAAATATAAGGTAAGTACATCTGCTTCGCGTGGAGTCAGGGTCGCAAGAGCACGCTTCACTTCCTGACATAAAGAATCGAGCATTAAGCTACCATCCGGCTCTATCGAACCTTCATCAGGAATCGTATCGATAAGGCTCTTATCCTCGCCAGGAGCAAAAGGAGAGTCCATAGAAACATGTCGCCCCGCCTGCTTCATCGTTTCACGAACCTCTTCAACAGCCATTTCAAGAATTTCAGCTAGTTCGTCAGGTGAAGGTTCGCGCTCTAATTGTTGTTCTAAGGAAGAGAATGCTTTGCCAAATTTACTGATGGTCCCTACCTTGTTCAGTGGCAATCGGACCATACGTGCTTGTTCCGCCAAGGCCTGTAAAATAGCTTGTCGTATCCACCAAACAGCGTAGGAGATAAATTTAAAACCACGGGTTACATCGAAACGCTGAGCAGCCTTAATCAAACCAAGGTTGCCCTCATTAATTAGGTCGCCTAAAGTAAGCCCCTGATTTTGATATTGCTTAGCGACAGAAACGACAAAACGCAGATTTGCTTTAGTCAGCCTTTCAAGTGCTTTTGCATCGCCCTTGGTTATCCGTTCGGCCAACTCAACTTCTTCTTCCGGTGTTAGAAGCTCAATTCTGCCAATTTCAAGCAAATATTTATCAAGAGATTCACTCTCCCGATTTGTAATCTGCTTGGTTATCTTCAGCTGCCTCATTGACTTTAATATAAGCGTACAAAAAAAGGGGATGATTTCTCTCCCCTTCTCGCCCCTTATAAAAATAAGAGAATAATTTCAAAAAATTAACAAGATCAGAACCTAGTTAATCATCTTTTTTCTCTGGCTTAGGTAACAAAACTTTTCTTGAAAGTCTAAATTTCCCTGTTTTCTTGTCGATATCAACAAGTTTAACCTGGATTTCTTCACCTGCTTCAAGCACACCATCCATGTTTTCAATTCGTTCCCACTTGATCTCTGAGATATGTAGCAAACCATCTTTACCAGGCATAAACTCAACAAATGCTCCAAATGGCATGATGTTTTTAACTTTACCGGTATAGACTTCGCCAACTTCAGGCTGGGCAACAATTGCCTTAACCCTTCCAATAGCAGCGTCTAATACATCTTTGCTTGTTGCAAATATGGTTACAACACCAGCGTTGTCTACCTCTTCGATAACAACCGTCGCACCAGTTTCCTTCTGAATCTCCTGAACAACTTTACCACCAGGTCCGATTACCGCACCAATTAAGTCTTGTGGTATATGGATAGCATGTACTTGAGGTGCATTTGGCTTAAGCGTAGTCTTAGGCTCAGGTAATGTTTCTTTAATCTTACCTAAAATATGAAGACGTCCTTCTTTTGCCTGATCGAGCGCTTTCTTAAGTACTTCGTACGAAAGTCCGTCGATCTTAATATCCATCTGACAAGCTGTGATACCATTTTCTGTACCGGTAACTTTAAAGTCCATATCGCCAAGATGATCTTCATCACCAAGGATATCTGATAAGATAGCATACTTTCCAGTTTCAGCATCAGAAATCATTCCCATTGCAATTCCAGAAACAGGTGCTTTAATTTTAACACCAGCATCCATTAATGCTAAAGTACCAGCACATACTGTAGCCATAGAAGATGACCCATTTGACTCAAGAATATCAGAAATTATTCTGATTGTATAAGGAAAATCTTCATGAGCCGGTAACATTCCGTTTAGCGCTCTCATCGCTAGGTTACCATGACCAACCTCTCTCCTTCCAGGTCCTCGATTAGGTCGAGCTTCTCCTACGGAAAAAGCAGGGAAGTTGTAATGGAGAATAAAACGGTTATTATCACGAATTAAGGCACTATCTATTAACTGCTCATCGAGCTTAGTTCCTAAGGTCACACTAGCAATTGACTGTGTTTCACCTCGTGTAAACACGGCAGATCCGTGAGGCATAGGCAGGTAATCTACCTCGCTCCAGATTGGTCTGATTTCATCGAACTGACGGCCGTCCATGCGAACGCCCTCGTCTAATACCATAGCACGTGCGGCTTCTTTTTCAACATCGTGGTAATACTTCTTTACCAGGTCGATATTTAAGTTCTCTTCGTCTTTACGAGATTCAAGATACTCATCGATAATCGCTCTTAAGGCTTGAGACCGCTCGCTCTTCTTATTGATTTTCTGATTATAAACAGCATATGCTTTATCATAAAGATCCTTCTTAACCTGAGCAAATAAATCCGCATCATTGTCTTCATGGCTATAGGTGCGTTTTTCTTCTACACCAAGCTCAGCAGCGAGTTCTTTCTGAACTACGCACATTTTCTTTATTTCATCATGGGCAAACTTTAAGGCCTCAAGCATGGTTTCTTCTGAAACCTCGCTCATTTCGCCTTCTACCATCATGATGTTTTCATAAGTAGCAGCAACCATCATTTCTAACGTTGCCGATTTGTTTTGCTCTAATCCAGGGTTGGTTACAAATTTGCCATCGATCTGCGATACGCGAACCTCTGCAATAGGACCATCGAATGGGATATCGGATACAGAAATTGCAGCAGAAGCCGCTAATGCCGCCAATGAATCAGGAATTACTTCTCCGTCTGCAGATAGCAATGATATCATTACCTGTGTTTCGGCATGATAATCACCAGGAAATAGTGGTCTTAAGGCTCTATCAACTAACCTACTGGTTAAAATTTCATAGTCCGAAAGTCTACCTTCTCTTTTAAGAAAGCCTCCAGGAATCTTTCCTGCTGCAGCAAATTTTTCTTGATAATCTACACTTAATGGCAGAAAATCTACACCTTCACGAGCGTCTTTGCTCGAAACTACTGTTGCGAGTAACACTGTGTTACCCATGCGAATCTCGGCGGATCCGTCAGCTTGCTTAGCGAGTTTACCAGTTTCGATCGTAATCGAACGGCCATCGGCAAGCGTAATCGTCTTTTTTATTATATTCATTTGTAAAATTGTTACTTATTGATTTTCAGAATCTTAACTAAGGATATAGTAAATAAAAAGGGAGTCTTTTGAACCCCCTTTTTTATTTATTTTCTTAATTTAAGTTCTACGATTATTGAACGATAACGCTCAATATCGGTTTTTTGAAGATAATTAAGGAGTTTCCTTCTTTTACCTACAAGTCTTAACAGACCCTGCTGGGTAGAATGGTCTTTCTTATTATTCTTTAAGTGGCCTGTTAAATGATTGATTCTAAATGTGAATAAAGCTATTTGTGCTTCAGCAGATCCAGTATCACTCTTTGATTTTAACCGACCATGATTTTCGAAGATTTCTTCTTTCTTTTCTTTCGATAAATACATAGTTAGCAATAATTTAAGTTTTTTATACTATTAAAAGTCGCGCAAAAGTAACTACTTCTTATATCTAATGCAATTCAGCACTCCAATATTATTATTTCTTCTTAAACAAGCGGCTAATCCAACCTCCTATTTGTGAGAAGATTACCTTGTAGAAATCAGCTTCAAAGAGTCTGGCGTCGTTTTTCGCTTGACGTAAAAAGAGCAGACCTATTGGAAAAAGTATGGCATTTGCAGCCCAAACACCAGAAATCACAGATATATTGCCCGCTTTCGCATATTTTTCGCCACCTATAGAAATCACATAATAGATAATAAAAAATATTACTGAAATTATAACAGGGAAGCCAAGACCACCGCGTTTAATAATTGCACCTAATGGAGCTCCTATTAAGAACATTGAAATACAGGCTATGGCATTAGCAATCATTTTATGCCATTGGATGTCGAAAACATAAAAATCTTTGGTAAGCCGCTCCTTGCGATTATTTTGAGCTACTAATTTGCTCTTTACTTGTCGGGTTGTTGAAATTGCAGTTTTCAGGGTTCTTGCCTCATTGGTTCTATTCTGCATTCTCTTATGCACCCTATTCAATATATAAACCTCAGTATTCGTGAAGGTGGAATCAATTCCCTGCAAATCCGTATCAACGCGGCCATTACTATTTACCACAAAATTATAGTCTCTAGTTGGCTTCATCTTAGATCTCGTTACATCCGGTGAAGTATAGTTTTGGAGAATAAGCGGCATTACATACTTTGGTGGTTTCTCGACAATAACCACTTGCACATAATCGCGTGCACTAAATTCCTTAGCCTGTTGCTGCATAAGTTCTAGCTTTCGCAATGAGTCTGACCGGTTAATTGCTTGCTCTACATCGACCGGTATCTTAATTGCTTCTTTTAATGAGCCATAAGAGAAATAGCGGTTGGGCATCGAAAATATCTCTCCTTCTGTAACATATATTTCTTTACCCAACGAATCGAGGTCATCATTTAACTGACTAAAGTTCCGCATCAAACGGTTTGATGCAAAGAGACCTTCATCGGTTCGAGACATACCAAAAGAAGATAGGTCAAAGATTATCTCACTGCGTTCGAAGCTGGTGCGAGTAAAGGGTCTTATAATAACATCCGCTTTACCTCTCGATCTCCTACCCGCGGGGGCGTCTCCTTCAACATAATGTGTTCCATTAAAAAGAACAAATTTTAGATATTGATCATCTAGTATCGTGTACATCTGGCCAGAATCGGCCATAATTACATCACTATTCCCTTTATGGTCACTATGGTCATAAATGGTCAGTCCCTTAAGAGATCGGCCATCACTAAACTTTTTGTCAACCTTAATTTTATAGTTTTCTATTCCCGCATAAAACTGACCCGGTTGGATATCTAAGGCAGGCTTCTTTTGTCGAATATCGTATAACAAACTATACGCTTTCAATGCTGAGTATGGTACAAAATAATTATTAGAGTAAAATGCCAAAAGCGTAACCATAACGACCATTACATAAATTGGCATTAGGGCTCTAACCAATGAAATGCCAGCGCTTTTAATTGCAGTGAGTTCAAAATGCTCACCAAGATTACCAAAAGCCATCAGTGACGCCAGCATTATTGACAATGGAAAAGCAATTGGCGTTTGGAAAACACTAAAATGAAAGATTAACTGACCCAAGTCCACCCAGCGCAGGTCTTTGCCGAAGATCTCATCCACATAGTTCATCATTTGAACTGTGAGTAGAATAAATACCACTACTAGAAAAGTAAGGATAAATGGCCCAACAAAAGCGTTGATAATAAGTTTATCAATCTTTTTCATGAGCTGTATATGATCAAATTATATGCCAGAAAAACGGCAGTGATTGTTAAGCCTTTAACCGCCGACAATCTCTTTAAGATTATAGATTAAACTCTCCCACAAATCCTGCAACTCCTCGTCATCGTCGATGTCGTTATAATCAGTTATAGCAATGAACACCATTTGGGTCAATTCATTCATTTCTAAACGGATTTCGATATATCTGGGATCTTCTATTTCTTCATCGTTCTCAGGTAAAAACTCAAATTTCACAAAGCTATTAATCCGGTGTGCGGCCATTTTTGCTTTGTGATCTTCTCCTTCCCATTTGAAGTTAAACACTTTATCTTCATCTACTGTAACATCGTCTGCCATCCATTGCGAAAGACCGCTCGCCGTAAAGATGTAAGGGAAGAGCATCTTCTTAGATGCATGGATTTCAAATTCTGCCCTAAATGTGTTTCTAGTCATACCTGGTTATCCTTAAGAGACTGTAATATAAGATATTTATCGATAACTTAAAACCGGTTATCGCCGATTGTGGCGCAAAAATAGGATTTTTATCTTAAGAATGAAACCTGACTCCTAGATCGAATATTAGCAATACACTGGACCTAATTATTAACAGTTTTGCGGCGCTACCGAATTACTAAATTGCTCTTTTAAATCGCTCGAAGGCCTGTTTCTCCAATGACTCCCGATGGTTAGGATGAGCAATATCAATTAATAATCTAGCCCGTTGTTTTAAGGACTTCCCATATAAGTCTGCTACTCCATATTCGGTAACTACGTAGTGTATATGTGCTCTGGTAGTTACAACTCCAGCTCCTTGTTTTAAATATGGCACAATTTTGCTTTCGCCATTTTTAGTTGTACTCGCCATCGCGATAATGGGTTTACCACCCTCACTCAGAGAAGCTCCTCTTAAAAAGTCCATCTGGCCACCAACGCCAGAATAAAGCCGGGTACCAATAGAATCGGCACAAACCTGACCTGAAATATCTATTTCGATGGCACTATTAATACTTGTAACTCGCGGGTTACGCATGATTAAGGCCGTATTATTTACGTATTCAATATCCTTAACTCGAACTTGCGGATTGTCATCGACGAAATCGTAGAGCTCTTGTGACCCCAAAAGGAAGCCCGTTACGATAAACCCTACATTACTCGCCTTATACCTTCCGGTTATAACGCCCGATTTAATCAAGGGCAGAACACCATTAGAAAACATCTCGGTATGTATGCCTAAATCCTTATGGCTCTTTAAAAATGTCATTGCTGCTTCAGGAATTGCACCAATGCCCATTTGCAATGTAGCTCTATCTTCAACTAGGCTAGCAATATTTTCCCCAATGGAGAGCTGGATATCCGTTAATGGCTTCTGCTCCCACTTTGGGATTTCATCTTCACAATAGCAATATGAATCGAATTTATCGAGATGAATCATTCCGTCGCCATGGGTTCGGGGCATCTTTGGATTAATTTGCGCTACTACAAATCGAGCAGCCTCAATTGCAGCCATTGTGGCCTCTACCGAAATACCTAGTGAGCAAAACCCATGCTTATCGGGAGGTGAAACTTGGATTAAAGCGACATCAATTGGAAGTCGACCTCTGCGAAACATAATAGGCACCTCACTTAAAAAGCAAGGAATAAAATCAGCTCTACCTTCATTTACCGCAGCTCTAGAATTTGGAGCAAGAAACATTGAATACAGATGAAAGGTATCTTCATATTGGGGCTCCAGATATTTTGCCTCGCCTTCGGTATGCAAATGATAAATCTCAATATTATTAAGTACATCCGCCCTATCTACCATCGCCTGAACCAATTTTCCAGGCGTAGCTCCTGCTCCGTGAATATAAACACGATGGCCTGATTTTATAATTTTTATTGCTTCTTCTGGTGTTTTTTCTTTGTTGAAATTCATCAAATTATGTGGTCATATTTCCCTATTCAAAATTACCTCTAAGCCCTCCGTTTAAAAAGGAAAATGGCGTAATTTCGCCAATAAATAAAACGCTTTGAAATACGATATTACCATTATAGGAGCGGGTATAGTAGGCCTGGCAAGCGCACTTAAAATAAAAGAAAAGAACCCAGCGAAACGAATCTTAATAATTGACAAAGAATCGGATGTCGCAGCTCACCAAACGGGCCATAACAGTGGGGTCATTCACTCGGGATTATATTATAAACCGGGGTCATTAAAAGCCACAAATTGCATCTCGGGTTATCATATGCTGATCGATTTCTGCAGGTCCAACGATGTGCCTTTTGAAACCTGCGGAAAAGTAGTCGTAGCTACCATTAAGGAAGAATTACCCTTATTACAGAACTTGTATGTACGTGGTCAGGAAAATGGCTTAGAAGGCTTAAAGTTCCTGGAAAAAGAGGAGCTACTAGAATATGAACCTCATGTAAATGGAGTGAAAGGCTTCTTTGTTCCTCAAACCGGTATTGTCGATTATGCCGTCGTTTCAGCAAAGCTAAAAGAATTGCTAAAGACATTGGATGTTGAATTCGCTTTTGATGCTGCTGTAAAGGCAATAGCAGTAAAGGAAACGGACGTTACGATCGACACCACCAATGGAAGTTATACTGCAGGCTTAATGATAAATTGCGCAGGGCTTTATTCGGATAAAATTGCTAAAATGAGTGGCGATAATCCGGGTATTAAAATAATTCCGTTTCGAGGAGAGTATTTTAAGCTTAAACCGGAAAAGGAGTACCTTGTTAAAAACCTCATTTACCCTGTCCCAGATCCAAATTTCCCATTTCTTGGGGTTCATTTTACCCGAATGAAAAAAGGCGGTGTAGAAGCTGGTCCAAACGCGGTATTAGCCTATAAACGCGAAGGTTATAAGAAATCCGATATCAGCTTCACTGAATTCATGGAAGTGCTTGGCTGGCCAGGGTTTCAGAAAGTAGCAAAGAAGTATTGGAGAACAGGATTAGGAGAGTTCTACCGCTCCTATTCAAAAGATGCGTTTACGAAGGCCTTGCAGAAACTAATCCCAGAAATAGAATCTAAAGATTTAGTAGTTGGAGGTTCTGGGGTTAGAGCGCAGGCATGTGACAGAGATGGTGGTTTGATCGATGATTTTCTCATTCATCAGACGAAAAGAACGATTAACATTTTAAATGCTCCATCACCAGCGGCAACTTCGGCTCTTTCTATTGGTGAATCCGTAGCCAACCTTTTGGAAAGTTGAAAAACATAGGGAACAAGTCTTCGGTCCCATCCCCTATGCTGAACTTCAGTTTACCATACATAGGTATAATACAAGATCTATGAAAAGGGTACAGAATTAAGGACATAAAAAAACCACACAGTAAAAGCGTCTGATTAACCCTGTTAAAACAGGATTTGAGCTATTCATTCGCATCAACCTTCCACTGTTATCCTACTACACAAGGTAATGAGGTCCCAACAAGTTGAGATGAGGCCCGGTTTTAACGGTGAACTCACTCGGTTATATGTTACTGTTGGTTAATCGAGCGGTTATTACTGTGTGGACTGCAAAACTAATGTTTTATTCATCTTATATAATAATGGAGAGGACGAATTAATTTAAGATCATTTTTAGTAGGCTTCGAAACCTATGGGTACTTTTGCACATAATTTAATAGGTGCATGAGGAATATATATTTCACACCCGGGCCATCGGGACTATACTATACTGTAGATCAGCATATTAAGGAAGCAATAAAGACTGGTGTTGCTTCCATCTCCCATCGCAGTAAAGCTTTCGAACAAATTTATCGTGAGGCAGAGGAAAATATTGAGGAATTGTTAGAACTCCCCGATAATTATAAAATCGTCTTTACGAATTCTGCAACGGAAATCTGGGAAAAAATGGTTGACAGCCTTATCTCTGAAAGTTCTTTGCATATTGTTAATGGCGCTTTTTCTAATAAATTCTACCAAGCATCAACTAATCTTGGTAAGAAAGCGGATAAGTTAGAAGCACCGTGGGGCGAATTACCTGATCTTAATACCACTCCTAATGGCCGTTATGACCTTGTAAGCCTTGCTCATAATGAGACCAGCACTGGGGTAATGACTCCGCTCAAGGATATCTATGAACTTGGTAAGCATTATCAAGAAGCTATTCTCGCAGTAGATGTAGTATCATCATTACCGGTAGTTAATCTCGACTATTCTCAGATAGATACTGCTTACGCCTCAGTACAAAAGGCTTTTGGCTTACCTGCCGGTCTTGGGTTATGGTTAGTGAATGATAAAACAGAAGAGAAGGCTCGTAAAGTGCACGAAAGTGGTAAAATGCGAAACTCCTTCCATAATATTTTAGCGCTGCTCGATCAAGGTAAGAAACATCAAACGCCCTCAACTCCTAATATTTTAGGCATTTATCTTTTTGCCAAAGTAGTGCGCGATATGATCAATCGAGGGATCCAACAGATTAGAAATGATAGTATTTACAAATCAACTATACTATACAATTTGCTAGAACAACATCCATCTCTCAATCCATTCGTCGAGGAAAGGAAGTTGCGCTCCGAAACTGTTATTGTTATTGATTCCGGATCTAAAACTGAAGAATTTATTAGTTATCTTTCCAACCATAAGATGATTGTTGGAGGAGGATATGGTAAAATGAAAGGCCAACATACTCGTATAGCTAATTTTCCTACACACTCTAAGGAGCAGTTCGAGATGTTGGTAGATTTAATAGAAAAATTCGAATAATAATTATAGTTATGCTTCAGAAAATTAAACGTGCCATCGTAGGATTAAGCCACTCTGACCTGGACAGAGATCTAATTAATTACGTCAATTTCTTAGCACATTCTACGGAATTAGAGCATATCTTTTATGTTCACATTGTAAATCTCGATATTCCTCCTAAGGTTTTAAAAGACTTTCCCGATCTCGAAAAAGCGGCGATTGAGGAAAGAAGAAAAGAAATCGAAAATGTCGTTGATAAGTACCTGAATAAGGAAAATCCTATCAACTATTCTATTGAAATAATACAGAGTTCCAATAATCTAAGAGGCCTATTACAAGCAATTGGTGATTTTGATGCCGACTTGGTGATGATAGGAAGAATTGCCAATAAAGAGAAGACTAGTGTTATCACACAACGATTAGCGCGTCGTGCGCCTTGTCAAATTCTCATTATCCCAGAAGGCATATCAGAACGTATTCAAGGCGGTAAAACGATGAGCACATTACTGGTTCCTATCGATTTCTCTGAGTACTCTAAACTCGCTTTAGAGCGTGCTGTTGAAATAGCCAGAAGAAATAAGGACCTACACGAAGTTGAAGTTGTTTGTCAATATGTATATCGATTACCATCGGGATACCACCTTTCGGGTAAAAGCGAGGAGGAGTTTTCTGAGATAATGTGTAAGAACGCTAAAGAGGATTATGAGGAGTTTCTGCGTGATATCGATTTGAGCGACGTGAAGCTAAGAATGGTCTATTCCAAAGATATTAATGACGATCTCACTTCCGACATTAGAGACCTTGCTGTGGAAATAGATGCTGATGGAGTTATCATTGGCTCTAAAGGTAGAACAGCTACCGCAGCACTCTTTCTAGGCTCCTTTGCAGAGAAATTAATAACGAACAATACAAACTTTAGCCTGATGGTGGTTCGTAAAAAGAAAGAGTATGATGGCATTCTCGATAGGATTAAAAAACTCTAGTACCACCTGATAAAGACGATTAAGTTAAAAGATTGCACTCATATTAAACCTTTTGATTTCCTCGCTGTCAAAGGTCTGACTCAATTACCTAATTGTGACTGACAACGAACTGCTCGATAAACTTAAAAACGCTGATACCCGCAATTACGGGTTCAACTTGTTTGTAAGAGAATATCAGGAAAGAATTTATTGGCATATTCGTAAAATGGTCATAGACCACGACGAAACAGACGATCTTGTTCAAGAAGTCTTCATTAAGGTTTGGAAAAACATCGAAAAATTTCGCGAAGATGCTAAACTCTACACTTGGGTATATCGCATCGCTACGAATGAGTGCCTAAACCATCTAGCTAAGAAAAAGAAGCGCTTTTTCCTACCGATCAATGATGTTGAAGCCGAGTTATCTCATAAAATCGATGTCAACTCGCAACTCGGAGGAGACGAAATTCAAATGAAATTACAGAAGGCATTGCTTAAGCTACCTGCAAAGCAACGTCTTGTGTTTAATATGAAGTATTATGATGATATGAAATATGACGAAATCGCAGAGATTACAGAAACCAGCGTTGGTGCACTTAAAGCCAGCTACCATTTAGCGGTAAAGAAAATTGAAGAAATATTAGATCCGAATTAAACCAATTGAAACTAAAATTGTCCAAGCAGTGATGAGAGACGATAAAGACCATATTAAAAAGAGCATAAAACTGGATGACATCCCTAAAAAAGAGCTTTATAGCGTGTCAGATAGTTATTTCGATAAGTTACCGACTCGCATTCAGGAACGGGCTATCCAGAGTACAAAAAGTAACTCATTAGGCACAGCGCTAACACTATCGTTACGATTTGCCCTCCCAGCCGTTGCCTTAGTCTTTATGCTCTTCTACTTTGGCATTCGTTGGAATAATGACGACATCGATGTTCAAGCGATGCTTGATGATATACCTACCGAAGATTTAATAAGTTATATCCAGGAATCGGATATAACCACCGATGAGCTGTTGTCTCTCATAGATATTGAGGAATTAGACATTGATGGCATGGTGCAAGATGAGATCCAATTGTTTAATGATGATGAATTAGATGACCTTATTGAGGTTTATCCAGAATTAGAAAATGACATTTAATGATTAAATTTAACTATCGAATCATGAAAAAGATATTAATTATTGTCCTGATACTTAGCAGCTTCGCAAGCTATGCTCAAAACAATCAATCGGCAAAGGCCAAGCTAGAAGCGGCTAGGATAGCCTTAATCACCGAACGATTAGCGCTTACCCCAGAGCAAGCTCAGTCCTTTTGGCCTGTCTATAATGAGTATGCCGAACAACGAAGAAACATTCAGATGGAATATCGTAGTACCCGACAAGGTCTCGACCTGAATCAATTAACAGATGAGCAGCAAAGAGCTATGCTCAAGGGCCGAATGGAAGAAAAGCAACGTCAGCTCGATCTTGAAAATAAGTATAGCGAGCGCTTAATGAATGTAATTAATGCGCGGCAATTAATGGCGCTAAAAAGAGCTGAAGATGATTTTCGTTCAATGATATTGCAGAGAATTCAACAACGCCAGCGAATGCAGCAGCAACAACAATTGCTTTTGCAGCAGAGAGAACGCAAATTAAAGCAAGGCAACAACTAGAAATGGTTACTTGACCCTAAGGCTGATGTATTAAGAATAAGATGCAGATATTG
>CBDUMS010000077.1:0-18495 GCA_965368405.1 uncultured Cyclobacteriaceae bacterium | reverse complement strand
TCTGACTTTCTAAGTGCTTATAGTCGATAATAAGTATTTATAAAATTGAATAGTGAGATGACAACTAACTATATTTATGCGGAATAAGCAGTATTTAATCCTGTTATGTCTTAAAATATGACGAAATAATGAAGGCTAAAGATTTTTTCAATAAAATAAGTTATCTGCAATACCCTTTGGTGTTCGTTGCGTTGAGTTTTTATGGTTTTTTTCTGGTGTCGCTGGTCAAGAATGATATCAACTGGAGCCTATTAAACAATATGCTTGTTTTTTTGGGGCTAGCCGTAAGCTTCTCAACATTACAAGACACCACCAAAACACAAAATAAGTTTTCGCAAAAAGTCTGGGAAAGCCCGGTAAAGGGAAGATTATTCCTCATCCTACTGAGCGTATCCATCGTCGCTTTCTTAGTGATAGGACTAATTGGCTTTTTAAAGAGTACCGAAAATGTCCATAAGGAAATATCCTTCGGTTTAATTGTGCTAGGCATTGGCTTAGTCGGGTTACTTAATGCGGCCATGCAAATGTTCGAAAACCATCGACTGGATAAAAATCTACCAAAGCCTGAAGAGTCATCATCAACTGAATAGCCATACCGAGTATAACTTTAGCTTAACCCTTTGCATATGGACGATAGCGAAACCAAACTCTTCTCTAATTCTGATAAACCTATTGTAAATTGCTTGGCCTGCGGTAAGCCACTTCATGGCCGAAGCGATAAAAAATTTTGCGATAGCTACTGCCGCAACGGATATAATAATCAGCATAAGAAAGATGAAGAAAAGTATATTCAACAGGTCAATAGTATCATTCGCCGAAATCGGCGCATTCTAAAAACATTATGCCCGCAAGGCAAGGCGATTGTTCGTAAAGAATTACTCGATTCAATGGGCTATCGCTATGGAGTATTTAGTGGTGTTTATCGCTACAACAGTACCACCTATTATCTCTGTTACGATTATGGTTTTGCCGTAAGCTACGACCGTAATATTCCTAAAGCAGTAATTATACAACAACAAGCGTATATGCAAGACTTCGACCCCTGGCAATTTCGTAAACCCACGAAGTAAAAGGAGCTATTAATTGTCCCGTCATCAAGCTCCGTCTTCCCCGCCAAAGGCGGTCCAACGTTTCTCCTTTTGCCACTGCTCCGCCACCTCAGTTACAGCAATGAATGGGTACTCAATGAGTTTTGGGCATGCCTGTCCTGTGTGCGCCAAACTAATAAATACCAAGCCATGATCGAATATAGTTATTTTATCAAAAATATTTGAGCTTATATTAAATGATTACGACCTGATTTTTGTTGTTAGGGAGTTAAGTAAGGAAACAATGTACATAGAGCTCATACAACTGGTAACAAACACGGCACTATGGGTGTTGATCTGGATAGTGCAACTTGTTATCTATCCTGGGTTTCTACGCAATAGCGAATCAGATATTAAACACTGGCATGGACAATATACGACACGAGTTTCCTACATTATTGCGCCACTCATGCTTGGCCAGCTCGTGGCCTATGGTTATGCCGTATACCTTAATTCATGGACAGCAATTCTTTGCTTAGCGCTAATATTTGTGAACTGGGGTGTAACTTTTTTTATCGCTGTACCCTTACATAATAAGATTGATACTGAACCGGAAACGATAGTAATAAGGGAACGGTTAGTTAGGGTAAATTGGATCAGGACAGTGGCCTGGACCTTAGTATTTATAATAAGCTTAATAGAATATGGAAAGTAATAACTGGATGAAAACAGTGATGCGTATTGCCGCTGTATATAATTTGATTTGGGGCGCATGGGTGGTATTATTTCCACTGTCTTTTTTTCAACTCACTGGTATGGAAGAGCCAGTGCACCCAATGATCTGGCAAGGAATGGGAATGGTTATTGGAGTCTATGGCCTGGGCTACTGGTGGGCAGCACACAACCCGGTAAAGCATTGGCCAATTGTGGCAGTCGGATTTCTAGGTAAAATTTTTGGTCCATTAGGCTTTGCGGTTAATTACCTTAATGGTGCCGTGCCTTTTTCGTTTGGCTATACGCTTATTACCAACGATTTTATCTGGTGGATACCTTTTGTTCTAATCCTGAAGGAAGCGCGGAAGAAAAACTGGCAGCTTTAGCGGTATAACTCCTCATCCTTAATGCTGATGAGATTCTTTGGCTCTTGCTCTCTGAATTGCGTTTCCAGTACATTTCCCACATCCTTTTCGTCACGCTGAGCGAAGCAGCGCAGCGAAGAGTCTAATTCCCTTGCGCAGCACATCCTGCCACTCGTAAGCCTAAAGCTAGTTACTGATATTTATTTTAAACATCGGCGATAGCTCAAGCATATACTGATCGAGTAACGGGTTAGATATCGGGTTATGATCAAGATCGATATACTGTAATTGATTCATCATCCTTAAGGTTCTCGGCAAACTTATAATCTCGTTTTCGTTGAGGTAGAGGTATCGCAGTCCTTTTATGTCTTTAATGCCCTGCGGAATAGAATTAATGCCATCATTTTCTAGATGAAGTTCATTCAGGGTATTTATTTGTGACAAAACATTAATGCTCTGGTCTAAATCCAAACTACTGTCGTTATTCAAATACAATACGCGAAGATGGCTTAACGATGCAAACTCTTTCGGTAAAGTTTTAATGGGGTTGCCCGATAAGTTTAATACCTCTATTTGTTGCAACGATCGAATATTGATTGGCAGTGTTGTTAACCCATCGTTTTCTAATTCCAGATTCCGCAACGATGGAATCTTTGCCAGTACCTCGAAGGTACGGATGAGATCCAGGTCTTTCAGCGACGAGAGCTCTAATTCTGCCAGAGAGTCCAGCTTGCTCATCGATTGCGGCAACGCTTTTATTTGTGTTCCCGACAGGTCGAGGTATTTCAGTTTGCTTAATTCTGATATGTTCTCGGGTACAGTCCGAAGATTACTATTCGAGAGATCTAAATACTTGAGGTTCGGGAACAGAAATATTTCCTTAGGAAAACTAACTAAGGTATCGGAATGTAACTCTAGCCACTGAACTTTGCTTGGGTTTTTCAGAGCCTCTTCTAAGCTGTTAAATCGCTTAATCTGCTGTGCCATGCCCGCAGCCGAGCTCACTATTAGTAATAGAATTACTAACAACCAATGTGGACTACCCTTCTTCTTCAATATATATCTCTAACCTTTAAACCTATTTCAACTATTATTTTTACTCACCCGATTACTGTCTTTCGATGCCAAATGAATAAACAGCACCAAAGATAGCAATAACGTCGCCTTCGCTAATTCTAAGTAAACAGAATTCTCAAGAGCAAGAAGTACGTAAATAGATCCAAAAAATAGAAAAGCATTAATTATGTGCAGTGCAAGCCTTACCAGCTCGTTTCGGGTATTGGTAATATCCTTTTTGGAGATACCGCGTTGCGATTTATGATATTCTAGTGTTTCCATACGTGCAAAAATGATCACTGTTTTTCATTAATAAAAATTTAAGTTTATTATGAAATACATAAGCGTTGTTTATACATCTGTGCCATTATTTACGGCCCGTCCAGCTCTTTTAGCAGCAGCTATTTCTGACTTCTACGCCCATCTACTTCACTATACTCTACATTGTAGTCTTCACGAATTGTGCCTAGCCAACGATCCCAGAATAGGAAGTAGAGGCCGAAGTTTCCCTTAACATATTTATGATGCTGGTTATGATTGACCGATGTATTGAGCCAGCGGCCAATAGGGTGATTGTAAAATCCTTTCGGAAAAATTTCATACCCGAGGTGTCCGTAAACATTATAGGCCATCATAAAGACTAAAAAGGCAAGCAAGGCTGTTTTATGAAACGGAATAAGAAATATAATCGGGAAAATTATTGCTGCCTCCACAACGCCCTCCAGCGGTTGAAAGGAATAGGCTGCCCAAGGCGATGGATTGGTAGATTGATGGTGCACCTTATGAAAAATCCTGAATAATTTTGGATGATGCATCAGCCGGTGCACCCAGTAGAAATAGGTATCGTGCAGGAATATCATAAGAACTATACTGAGTGCCCAATACGCCCAGCCATATTCCGCGATAGTATCATAGCGTAAATTATAATGGCGCATCGGGGTGGCAAAGGCAATCAAACCAATGCCCACAAAAATTAATATGGTGAGCATAGAATAGCCAATTTCACGCAGATAATCGCCTTGCGCCGGAAAGGCCAACTGAATTTTTTTAAAAGCCCATTTTCGCTTAAAGAATATATAGAATACAAGAAAAGCAGGAGCAGCTAAAAAGAAATAGCGCGTTAAATTTATTAGTAAAATGGATACTGCAATATCTAGAGTATTTGGCGCCACGCTTAGTTATGTAATTATCACTTCCTTGCGATATTATTAATCGTTACCCGCTCGGTAAGGTATTGCTTTTCGTTTTCACCTGACTGAATTTTTCGCACGATGTCCATACCCTTGATAACCCTGCCAAAGGCCGCAAAGCCCTGGCCATCGGGATTACGTTTACCCTTAAAATCAAGTTCAGGCTGGTCGTTGATACAGATAAAAAAACTGCTGGTGGCACTATTGGGTTTGCCACGAGCCATGGAAATACTACCATCGAGGTGTTTTATGCCGGTCTTATCGGTAGTTTCAATCGTAATCGGGTTAAAAGCACTGCCTTCAGGAATATTACCCCCCTGGATCACCTCTATTTTTACCTCACGCGTAGCTTCGTTCGCTGCAGTTGTTACCCGATAAAAACTGCTGTTTTTATATAAACCGGCATCTACATAGCGCAGGAAATTTGCTACGGTTACAGGTGCTTTATCGGCATAGAGTTCAACTTCAATATCGCCAAATTCAGTTGCGATTGTACAGTTTACGATAGATTGTGCTGGAGCTAGATTTGCAGCCGTGAGTAACGATAAAAGAATTATGAGTGCTTTCATGTAGTTTTTTACACTGTATTTGGTTTTCAAGCAATTAAAGTAATAACATTTTCTGCCAAAAATGTATTTTTATCGATCAATCTAACCTTTCATCCATGAGCAAGTTTGTAGCAATATTCCTTTTCGGTATAATTTTTATCCTGAGTTGTAATGAGCAAACAGAGGAATTGAAGACTAAGGAGATAGCCTTTAAGCATACTGTTGAGAATGACAAGCGGCCATGGAATAGTGAGTCGTTCGAGGTAGGGGAGGAAGATTTCACCTTCGGTATTATCGCCGATTTAACCGGTGGCGAACGACCAGGAATATTTAGTGTCGCCGTAGAGCAAATGAATCGGTTGGAACCCAGTTTTGTGCTGAGTGTCGGCGACCTCATAGAAGGAGGTACTAAAGATTTAGCGCAACTGGAACAGGAGTGGGATAGTTTTTCCTCACGGGCCAATAAGCTAACCATGCCATTTTTCTACCTTGGAGGCAACCACGATTTGTCGAATGCAGTAATGCAGGACTTTTGGAAACAACGATTCGGGGTACTTTATTATCATTTTGTTTACGAAGATGTACTCTTTCTCATGCTCGACTCAGAAGATTTCGATACGGAAACTATGCTACAGATTGACCAAAATCGTGCTGCGGCAATGAAAATAATTTATGGTGAAATTGAAGGTGATTTCGATACCACCCGATACTATCATATGCCAGAAAGAAGAACCGGGGCCATCTCCGAAGATCAGATCGCTTATTTTTCTGAAATTCTGGATCAGTACCCTGATGTACGCTGGACTTTCCTCCTCATGCATAAGCCGGTCTGGACTCGTGACGATGACAAGGGCCTTCGTTTGCTCGAGGCAAAATTGGCAGACCGGAATTACACTGTTATTAATGGGCATGAACACTCCTTTTCGTACCAGCAAAAGAATAATCAGGATTACATGATACTGGGCACTACAGGTGGATTTCAATCGCCAGACGATCTTGCAGCATTCGATCATATTACAGTGGTGAGAATGGCTGAAAAGCCTGTTATTACCCACTTAAGAATGGATGGTATTCTAAATGAACAAGGGCAAATTCCTTTAGGTGGCGATACACTCAATTTTCAGGCGTCGCAAAAGAAATAATTTGGCGCGTATATTTTAGGTTTTCTTAAACTATCCAAAGCCTATATTTGTTAAGCATACTATGATAGGATTTCAGTTTTCGAAATACGTACCTCCGGTCGATGACCGCACCCCCTTCGAGCGGCTTCTCGAAATCTTTCTCGAGTTAATCGTTCATGCTTCAGGCGATGTAGATGAGACATTCCGCTGGATGGAGATCCTGGATAAAGAACATAAGCTCACCACACCCGATTATACGCTCGAAGATTTTCGCCGCGATCTCGAAAAATCGGACTACGTAAAAGCAGAGGGTAATGGTGGAGGGCTTTCGGCCAAGACCGAAAAAGTAATTCGCAAGCGATCGCTAGATCAGATCTTTGGAAACCTAAAACGTGGCGGTAGTGGGCAGCATCGCTCTAAAGGTACCGGCACCAGCGATGAGTTAACCTCAGATCGCAGACCTTTTCAGTTTGGCGATAGCCCCAGTCAGATCGATTTTACAGCAAGTTTTAAGAATAGTCAGATTAGAACCGGGCTCGATGGCTTCGATCTTACGGAGCAAGATTTAGAAATTGTAGAGCAGGAATATAAAAGTCAGATGGCCACGGTGCTAATGATCGATATTTCGCACTCTATGATTTTATATGGCGAAGACCGGATTACCCCAGCCAAGAAAGTGGCCATGGCTTTGGCCGAATTAATCACTACGAAATACCCCAAAGATACCCTCGATATTGTGGTTTTTGGCAACGATGCCTGGCAAGTAAAAATTAAGGACTTGCCGTATTTGCAAGTAGGCCCATATCATACCAACACTGTTGCAGGCCTTGAGTTAGCCATGGATTTACTGCACCGGCGTAAAACGCCCAATAAGCAAATCTTTATGATAACCGACGGAAAGCCTACATGTTTAAAGCAAAAAGACGGTACATACTATCAAAATAGTGCCGGCCACGATCCGCGCATTATTAATAAAACCATTAATCTGGGAGTTCAATGTCGCAAATTGCATATCCCTATTACCACATTTATGATTGCCCGCGACCCTTACTTGAAGGCATTTGTAGAAGATTTTACAGAAGCAAATAAAGGAAAAGCATTTTACGCCAGCTTGCAAGGGCTGGGTGATTTTGTCTTTGCCGATTACGAACAGAACAAGCGAAAAAGAATATGAATACGGATATAAAAACGTTAGGCGAACTCAAGAAATCGGGTTATCAAAGCCGTACGGTAAAAGAAGAGATGCGCCAGAATCTGGAACGCAAGCTAATCGACGGCAAACCAATTTTTGAGAATATCATTGGCTACGAAGATTCGGTTGTGCCACAGCTCGAACGGGCTATTCTCTCCGGACATAATATAAACTTTCTTGGTTTACGCGGACAAGCCAAAACCAGGATGGCGCGCCAAATGGTGCAGCTACTCGATGAATACATGCCAATAATTGCCGGTTCAGAAATTAACGACGACCCTTTGGCGCCCCTCTCGTATCGCTCGAAAGAATTAATCGATGAGCTGGGCGATAAAACACCTATCGCCTGGGTGCATCGCAACGAACGTTACGCGGAAAAGCTGGCAACACCAGATGTGAATATTGCCGATTTAATTGGCGATATAGATCCTATTAAGGCCGCAAACCTAAGATTAAGCTATTCCGATGAGGGTGTAATTCATTTCGGAATTATTCCCCGCTCTAACCGAGGTATTTTCGTGATTAACGAACTCCCCGATTTGCAACCCCGTATCCAGGTTGCGCTGTTTAATATCCTTCAGGAAGGTGATATTCAGATTCGGGGCTTTAAATTTAGGTTCCCTCTTGATGTGCAATTCGTTTTTACAGCAAACCCAGAGGATTATACAAATCGCGGATCCATTATTACGCCACTCAAGGATAGAATTCAAAGCCAGATCTTCACGCATTATCCGGCTACCATAGAAATCGGACGCGCTATCACTAAACAAGAGGTGAACTTGTCGCCTTTTCAACAATCTGCTATTAAGGTCCCGGAATTAATCGAGCGACTCATCGAGCAAATTGCTGTGGAGGCTCGCGATAACGAGTATATCGACGAAAAGAGTGGGGTTTCTGCACGACTCCCGATCTCAGCCTATGAAACTGTGGTAAGTGCTGTTGAGCGCAGAATGCTTATTAATGGCGAGAAAACAGGAACGGCCAGAATTGGTGACCTTCAATCTACCATACCGGCAATAGTTGGTAAGATAGAAATGGTGTACGAGGGTGAGCAGGAAGGTGCCGTAAATGTGGCACATCGCCTAATTGCTGAAGCCATCCGTTCTCTAGCACCGGATTATTTCCCCGATTTTGCACATATGCGCGATAAAAATCATCCTGAGATTCGTAATAAGTATGTAGGGGTGATGAGCTATTTCGAAAAAGGGAATGAGCTTGACCTCTTAAATGATGCCTCGGAAAAGGATTATGTTGCGCAACTGAAACAGATTAAGGGGCTGCCACAAGCCATCGATAAAAACCTGGCGAATGAAGAGAAAACCCTGCACATGGAGTATCTCCTTCATGTACTGGCAGAATTCTCGCTGCTGGATAAAAAGATGCTGGAATCGAGTTTCAGGTTTCAGGACTTCTTTAGTTCCATCATGCCAGAACAGTAGCGACTGGCATCAAGTTTAACCGTATAGGCATATTTAACAGGCTTAGTGTGACGTACGAACCATATTTGAATAAAATGATAGTAATACTATTATATTAGCGAATAAAGCAAATAAAAAAGATAGTAATGAAACTTTATTTCGATAGTATTCGTTGTAAGAGAAAAATATGCCTATGAGAGAGCTCTTGCAACATATAAGAATTCAGGTCAATGAAAAGACCTATATTAAGGACCCCGATTCATCGGAGTTGGGTAGGTCTATTATACGCGAAGGCAATTTAATGATCCACGATATGGGGATCGATGCCTTCACTTTTAAAAAGTTGGCCACAAGACTTAATACCACAGAGAGCACTATATACCGATATTTCGAGAACAAGCATAAGCTATTGGTATATCTTATTTCCTGGTACTGGGGATGGTTAGAGTATGAATTAGTACTGAATTCTTCGAATATAACCAATAGCGAAGATCGCTTAGAAAAACTGCTTAATACCATTTGTAACCCGCTGGAGGTAGATATTACTCATGAGCAAATGAACCTGCGGCCACTGCATAATATTGTTGTTAATGAATCACCAAAGGCTTATTATACTAAAGATGCAGTAGTGGAAAATGGCAGCGGCCTGTTTTCTAATTATAAAAGGGTAGTTGAGCGGCTGGCATTGGCAATAGCCGATGTAAACCCCAAATATCCCTATAATCATTCCATGGCGTCTGTAGCCATTGAATCTATTAATCAGCAACAGTTTTTGGCAGCTCACTATCCACAACTTTCAGATGTTAAGGACGATAAGTCGGCGCTCTGTGAGTTCATTGTTAACCTTGTTCTAAATACTATAAAAAAATAGAGATGGAAGAGAAAATTACTCCCATTAAGCGGTTTTTTGCGCTGCTCGCACCAGATACGAAAGATATTTTCTATATCTATTTCTATGCGATCTTTAATGGTCTACTTTATTTATCGTTGCCATTAGGTATTCAGGCTATTGTAAATATTATAATGGGTGGTCAGCTGGCCACATCCTGGGTGGTACTGGTTGTTTTTGTTATCCTCGGGGTAGCCATTACAGGTGCGTTACAAATTGTACAGCTTACCATTACAGAGAAAATTCAACAACGAATCTTTACTAAAGCTTCTTTTGAGTTCGCTTATCGTATTCCAAGAATTAAAATGGAGGCGGTAAATAAATACTATGTTCCGGAGCTAATGAACAGGTTTTTTGATACCCTATCGGTGCAAAAAGGCTTACCAAAGATTCTTATAGATTTTTCATCGGCAACCTTACAGGTAATCTTTGGTCTATTCTTGCTATCACTATATCATCCGTACTTCATCATGTTCGGGTTGGTACTGGTTGTTCTCGTATATCTAATTTTCAGCCTAACAGGGGTAAAAGGATTAAATACTTCCTTAACCGAGTCGAAGTACAAATACGAGGTTGCCCACTGGCTCGAAGAGATGGGCCGAAACATGGGCACCTTTAAGTTAGCAGGCAATACTACACTGCCATTAGATAAAACAGATGGGTTGGTTAGCAATTACCTAAAGGCCCGAAAGCAACATTTTAGAATTTTGGTGATCCAGTTTATTAATATGGTTGGGTTTAAGGTGGTGGTTACTGCCGGCCTTATCATCCTGGGTAGTATTCTGGTAATCGATCAGCAGATAAATTTGGGTCAGTTCGTAGCGGCGGAAATTATCATACTCTTAATTATGAATTCTGTAGAGAAGCTCATCCTAAGTATGGAAACAATCTATGATGTAATTACCTCTCTCGAAAAAATGGGATTTGTAACAGATTTACCGCTAGAGAAAAAGGATGGCATCAAGGAAGATTATGCTAATTCAGAAAAAGGTATGGCTATTGACATTCATAACCTTTCCTTTGGATTCCCTGATGGAAAAACAAAGGTCCTTAAGGATATAAACCTAAGTATTCCAGCTGGATCTAGTGTCTGTATTTCGGGGTACACCAATGCGGGCAAGTCTACTTTAATGAAAATTATCGCTGGAATTTACCTGAACTTTGAGGGCAATGTTAATTATAACGGCATTCCTGTAAGCAATCTCGATCTGGAGCACCTTAGAAGTTATATTGGGGATAGCCTCCACGAGGAAAAAATATTTAATGGATCGATTATCGAAAACATTACACTAGGGAGGCCAAATATTTCTATCGAAAACGTTATGGATGCGGCCCGCAAGATATTCCTATTAGAGTTCATTCAGGAATTACCCGATGGTTTTGAAACTATTTTAGATCCCGACGGTAAAAATATGCCGGAGAGTATAGTAACTAAAATTATCCTGGCAAGGAGTATCGTATGTAGTTCACGCCTGCTTCTGGTAAGCGACTATCTCAACAAACTTAATCCGGGCGAGCGAAATACAATCATGGACTATTTGATTAATAAAGATAATCCATGGACGCTTGTAGTAATGAGTAATCATAGTGAGATAGCAACGAAATGCGATCAGGTAGTTATGATGAAAGATGGTGAAATCATCGATAAAAGCTTATTTAAGGATATTCAGGAAAAAATGTTATTTAATATCTAGCCATGTTAAATTTATCGAAAAATAGTATATCAGACCGAATAGATACTACCAAGTACAAAGCTTTTGGTAGTGTGGTAAGTGCTCGACCAAACCGAGTTATGGCTATAATTCTTGGTAGCTTATTAGGTTTAGCATTTCTAATAATGTTCTTACCCTGGACGCAAAATATTCGAGCGCGTGGCTACTTAACCACGCTTAAGCCAGACCAGCGTCCGCAGACGGTGCACTCCATTATTCCGGGTAGAATTGAGAGATGGTATGTTCAGGAAGGAGACTATGTAGCCAAAGGCGATACAATTCTCTTTATTTCTGAAATTAAAGACGATTATCTGGATCCTAAGCTGCTGGCAAGAACCACCCAGCAAATAGAGGCGAAGGAACTCACGCAGAAATCGTACGACGAAAAGGTTAAAGCATTAGGCAGTCAGTTGAGTGCCTTGCAAACCATGCAGCGTCTCAAAACCGAGCAGGCCAATAATACTATTCGCCAGGCTGAGCTTCAAATTACGGCAGATAGTATTGCATATATCGTTGCACAGCGGAAATATGAAATTCAGGAAGCACAATTAAAGCGAAGCAAAGATCTCTACGAGCAGGGATTACAATCACTTACAGAGTATGAGTCGCGAACCCTTAAGCTGCAGGAGACTACCTCGGATTTGATTGGCTATGAAAGCAAGCTATTAAGCAGTAGAAACAAGCTAATAAACGCTAAAATTGAGCTAGAGGCGATACTGAACGATTATCGTGATAAGTTGGCGAAATCTAATTCAGAACGATATTCTGCTTTATCGAATTCATACAATACGAATGTAGAAATCACCAAGCTTGAAGGTCAGTATATGAACTATAGCGTGCGAACAGATATGTACTATATCCTTGCACCACAGAACGGCTACATTACTCAGGCTATTCAAGTTGGCCTTGGCGAAACGATTAAGGAAGGAGCGTCCATCGTAAGTATTATGCCATCAGAATACGATTTGGCAGTAGAGATGTATGTAAAGCCAATGGATTTGCCATTAATGCTTAAAGGTCAGAAGGTACGATTTATGTTCGATGGATGGCCGGCCATAGTCTTTTCAGGTTGGCCGAATGTCTCGTACGGAACCTTTGGCGGCAAAATAGTTGCCATCGATAACTTCACCAGCAAAGATGGTAAGTTTCGCATCTTGATATCGCCAGACGAAAACGACGAGCCTTGGCCCGAAGCAATACGAATCGGCTCCGGGGCCGAAGGTTTTGCCTTGCTTAACGATGTGCCGATTTGGTATGAATTATGGCGAAACATAAATGGTTTCCCAGCGGACTACTACGTGGGAGATAAAAGTATGTCGAGAACAAACACTGAGAAATGAGAAACTACCTAACCATAATCATTTTCTTCGTAAGCACGGTTGCTTTAGGGCAAGAAGTTGCGAGCCCTCAGGAATTAAATTATAATGAGTTTATAAAACTGGTTATAAAGAATCACCCGGTTAGCCAGCAGGCTAATCTGGTGGTAGAATCTGGCGAGCAGAACCTTAAATCGAGCAAGGGAGGATTCGACCCTATTGTAAAGCTCGATTATGAGCAAAAGAAGTTCGATGACAAGAACTACTATCAGGTTAATAAGAATGAGATTTCTATTCCATCGCGGATTGCAGCAAATTTTAGAGCTGGGTTTGAGCAAAATCAGGGAGACTTTCTAAACCCGCAGAATGAGATGCCCTCTAGCGGTCTGGTATATGCAGGTGTAGCGGTGCCCTTAGGAAATGGTTTGCTAATCGACGAGCGCAGGAAGAATTTACGTCAGGCACAGGTGCAGTTAGAATCCACAGAATTCGAACGACAAGTATTTCTTAACCAATTAATGCTGGATGCCTCAGTGGCCTATTGGCAGTGGTTTCAGGCCTATGAAACTCATATTATTACCGAAGAAGCCTATGTGCTCGCGGAAACTCGTTTTCGTGGGATAAAGCAGAATTTTCAGCAAGGTAATATTCCCGCAATTGATACCCTGGAGGCATATATTCTGGTTCAAAACCGTGAGGTGGGTAAGTTCGACGCCTATAATATGATGCAAAAATCGCGCGCCGAACTCAGTAACTTTCTATGGAGTGAAGAGCAGCAGCCCTTGGAGCTCACGCCAAGTGCCGTCCCCAATAAGCAGGAAACTGTTATTACCGATTTACCTATGCAAAGAGGGGAGGTAGAATTGCTTTTAGAGAATCTCCTAATCAATCACCCAGAACTGAGGCTTTACGAAAACAAAATTGATATTCTTGATATCGATCGCCGGATGAAAGCGGAAAAACTTAAGCCAAAGTTAAATGTCAACTATAATTTCTTGTCTGCTCCCGTAAACGGAGAGGTGATTTCTAACTTTTCTACGAGCGATTATAAATGGGGTTTTGAATTTAGTATGCCTATTTTTCTTAGAAAAGAAAGAGGCGATTTGGCCATGACAAAGATTAAGATGGATCAGGTCGATTTACAATTTCAGGATAAAGCGCTTCAAATCAATAATAAGGTTAATGCCCTCTATCTCGAGATGATTACAATTTTAGACCAGATAGAAATATACAGGCGTGCTGTTACGAATTACCTGGCACTGCTCGAAGGCGAGAAAACGAAGTTTAGAGGTGGAGAAAGCTCGATATTTCTTGTGAATAGTCGAGAAAACGCTTTGGTAACGGCCGAGATTAAACTTGTAGAACTTATCAGTAAATTCAAGCAATCGAAAGCGAAGTTTTATCAGGCTACGGGTAATTTTCAGCCAGCGTTGTAAAGCTACAATAGCTTACCATCAAATTAGAACCCCTATATCATCTACGGGTATCTACATTATCGAGCATGCTCAGATAGCTTCTATAGCGGCTTAGTGCTATGGCGCCCTCTTCAACGGCACTGCGAACGGCACAATTGGGTTCATGATCATGATTGCAATTATGAAAACGACATTCACCAATCAAAGCACGCATTTCCGGGAAGTAATCCGATAGTTCATGGTCACCAATATCAATTAGGCCGAGCTCTTTTATACCGGGTGTGTCAATTAGATAGCCATCATTCGGTAACTTAAACATTTCGGCAAATGTTGTGGTATGCACGCCTTTATTTACAGCGTTCGAAACCTCTTGAACCTGCTGATTAAACTCGGGATGAAGGGTATTAAGAAAGGTGGATTTCCCGGTTCCTGAATGACCTGCCAGCAAGCTTAGTTTATCTTTTAAGATGTCTTCTATTGCCTTCAGTCCAGTTTCGTTTAGCGCCGAGGCTGAAAAACAACGCACCCCAATGGCTTCATAAGTGGCAATGAGTTCTTGCATAATCTTATTGTCGGCCTCAGAATGTAAATCGATTTTATTTATAATGATAAAGGATGGGATCCGGTATGCTTCAGTAGAAACCAAAAACCGATCGATAAAACCTAAAGAGGTCTTTGGGTGGCTAATGGTAACCATAAGAATAGCCTGGTCGATATTAGCGGCCAACAAATGACCATGTTCTGTTTTGTGAACCGACTTCCGGATCACCATATTGGTTCGGGGTAAAATCTCGGTTATTACCGCGGTACCGGCATGTTGTTCGTCAGGTACAATTACTACCTTGTCGCCAACTGCAACGGGGTTTGTTGTTTTGGCCTTTGCCAGCTTAAATTTTCCACGAATGCGACATTCCAGAAATGAGCCGTCGCTTAATTGTACATTATACCAAGAACCGGTTGATTTAAATACTATACCCGTTGTTCTATTGCTCATTGTACAAATCTATCAATCACATTGATAATTTTTTCGGAAGCACCACGATTAAGGTATAAATAATCTTTTAAAGCATTGCGAGTCTGAATTAAGGCATCGTCATCTTCAATGAAATTGTTTAAAATAGACACTACTTCATCAAGGTTTCCTATGGCAAATCCTGCTTTAATGCCTATTAGATCGTGCGCTTCTTTAAATCGGTTATACTCTTTATTGCCAAAAAGCACTGGTATTTCATATACGGCAGGCTCAAGTATATTATGAAGTCCATCGCTGAAACCACCGCCCACATAGGCAAACTGGGCATAGCGATACAGTCGCGACAGCATCCCGATATTGTCAATGAGTAGCACCTGGGCCATGGAGTTCTCTGATGTAAGCTGCGAGTGCCTGATGCAATTGAACTTACCTTCTAATGGAGTCATCATCTCCTCGATAATTTCATGAGGAGCGACGATGAATTTGTAGTTTGGATAGGCAGCGATGAGGCCCGTGACCAGCGGTATATCTTCCTTTCTCATGCTTCCTATAGCAATTGCGGTATAACCTTTTGTGAACTCCTCTATCGCTGGCAATTCAACAGCCGATTCTTTGATTTGAATAACCCGATCTACTCGCGTATCGCCGGTTATTTCGCTGGGCAACGCCAGGGAGTTTAGTAATTGGGCCGAGAGCTCATCTTGAACAAAAAAGGCGTTGATGTTTTTAAGAATTTTCCTAAAAAATCCGCCGTACCATCTAAAATAGATTTGTTCCTTCCTAAAAATTGCCGAAACAGAAAAGACAGGTATTTTATTCTCCTTAAGTACCTGGATGTAATAATGCCAGAATTCATATTTCACGAAAATGGCTAATTTGGGGTTAGCCAACCGAATTATCGCCTCGGCGTTTGCTCGGGAATCGACTGGCAGGTAAGTTTTAAAATCAATAACAGAATCTTTTTGAACCGCATTATACCCCGATGGTGAGTAAAAACTTACCAAGACTTTATATTCAGGATGGATTTTTTTGAAGGCCTCAATTACGGGTCTGCCTTGCTCAAATTCACCAATCGATGAACAATGTACCCAGATAATGGGTTCGGTATTGTTATTGAGCTGCTCGCTTAAAATCGAAAACGCACTTCTTCTTCCTTTAACAAAGGCGCGAACCTTGGGGTTGTTGATGGCTACAATCCTGGCCAGCAACTCCATGATGTTTAGTCCAAATGAATACAGCAATGCTTGCATAGAGCAAGTTTAATCAAAAATAAAAGAGCCCTCATAACTGAGGGCTCTCTAAATCTTGAAATAACAAAATAGGATTTAGTGTGATGCTAGATAATCAGCTACACCATCGCGGTCAGCTTTCATTGCGTCTTTTCCTTCTTCCCAGTTTGCAGGACAAACTTCACCATGCTCAACAACATGATGCCATGCATCTACAATACGAATCATTTCGTCAATATTTCTTCCAAGTGGAAGATCATTGATGGTTTCATGACGAACAATACCTTCTTTATCGATAAAGAAGGTGCCTCTAAAAGCAACACCCGCTCCATCGTAGACTAACTCATTGTTTTCATTATAATCCCAATCTCCAAAAAGAACACCAAAATTATATGCAACAGTTTTAGCTACATCGGCAACCAATGGATATTTAACGCCTTCGATTCCGCCTTGATTCTTGGGCGTATTTAACCAGGCAAGATGAACTTCTGGGGTATCAGTAGAGCAACCTACCACTGCAACACCACGCTTTTCGAACTCTGCCAGTTTTTCCTGGAAGGCTAAAATTTCGGTGGGACATACATAAGTGAAGTCTTTTGGATAGAAGAAGAAAATAACTTCTTGCTTACCAATAAACTGCTCTAATGAAAAAGAGTCTACATTGTCATAACCATTAAGAATGGCGGGTGCATCAAAAATTGGAGCTTTTTTTCCTACAAGTGACATAATTGAATTTTGTTTTATTATTTATTTAATTGTTACTTCTTTATCGGCATCAAGTTTATCCCCATTAATATTTAGGGTGATATTCTTAATTTTCAGGTTGCCTATCTTTTTCTTTTTGAAGAAATCGATAATTAGTGCGTTAAGGCTTTCATCATAATAGTCGATAATTTCATCGGTATTATGACAGTATATATGGCCGTGTGCTCCCATATTGGAATCATATCGCAAGTTTCCTCCTAGCGAGGCTACCTTGCTAATTAATCCTGCTTGCGCAAAGCTATCCAAGGTATTATAAACGGTAGCTAACGAAATAGTGGGGTTCTGTGGGCGAATTCGATCATAGATCTGCTCCGGATTAGGGTGCGTCTTGCAGTCGTCCATGGCGGCTAAAACCGTCATGCGTTGATGCGTAGCCTTTAAATTTACTGATTTTAACCTATCCCTGAGTGTCATTGATAATTTTTACTAAATAATAATTATTATCATTTCAAAATTAGGGATGAAAGGGGGAATAAAAAAATATTTTATTCAATTATTTGGTTACAAAACTGGTCTAAGACGTATTTTTAGTAAATTGGTACTTTAAACTAACACAACACATGAAATATCCTAGAATACTACTGGTAGCAGCCTGTTTTTTGTCGTTTGCATCTGTAAAAGGGCAAGGTTTCGAAGATTTTATTCGTGGCGGCACGGCCGATGCGAATGTTTTGTTCAATAATTACATGACCCCCTTTATGAAGGGAATGGGCTATGGCTTTAATAACGGCTGGTACAATACAGCCAAGCCGCATAAGTCTTTTGGCTTCGATTTGACCCTTTCGTTGAACGCAGCTATCGTACCGGTAGCAGACCAAAGTTTTGAATTTGTGCCATCGGATTATAGCAATACGCGCATCGCATCAGGCCCAACCACCTTGCCAACCTTAATGGGCAATAATTCAACGACAGTATTAGAGAACTACGTCAATAATCAGGACATAAACCCTTCCTTACCACCAGGCGAAACAGTTTTAGGACAATACAATGCTCCGGATGGAATAGGGGATGACCTTCGCCCATATTCATTCCAGCAGGTAGCCGTACCTTCGCCAATTGTGCAAGTAGGCTTGGGTTTATTCAAAGGCACCGAGGTAAAAGTTAGATGGTTGCCAACAATTAGTAACGATGACTTTAGCTTTAAATATTTTGGAATTGGTGGAATGCACAGTATTTCACAATGGATTCCAGCATTTGAAAATATCCCGATAGATATCTCGGCTTTCGTCGGATACACAACAATAAAAGCTCAGTATACAATACCTGAGGGCAATATTGCCGGGTCAGATCAGAGCACATCTTTTGATGTAAATACCTTTACCTATCAGTTATTAGCGTCAGCAAAGCTTTCTGTTCTTACAGCCTATGCCGGTATCGGGTTCGATAATTTTAAGACAAATTTCAGGTTAGAGGGTTCTTACGATCCTTATCCAACGGCACCAATTCCACCTGAAGATCGTATTTTAACTGATCCGATCAATTTAGAACAGAGTGGTTCTGGCGGGTTCCGATCTACTTTAGGACTTCGACTTAAACTGGCCATTTTAACCTTGCATGCCGATTA
>CBDUMS010000076.1:0-18678 GCA_965368405.1 uncultured Cyclobacteriaceae bacterium | reverse complement strand
CGTGACTCCTTTATCTCCTTTCCCCAATCTCAAGCAAGCTTGGATTGGTCCATTAATAGAATTGTCTTGGATTAGCTCCGCTGATCCTGCGGGGGTGCCTTACAACCAAAGTCACTACCGTGACTCCTTTATCTCCTTTCCCCAATCTCAAGCAAGCTTGGATTGGTCCATTACGATAAAAGCCACTCTTCGAGTGGCTTTGGTTGTGGAGAATATCGGATTCGAACCGATGACCTCTACGCTGCCAGCGTAGCGCTCTAGCCAACTGAGCTAATCCCCCATAAGGAGTGCAAATATAGAGACAAGTTTGTTACTTCTCAAAGTGGAATTCAATTCGCACTATATTGTTTTTATTAGTTTAATTGTTTCTTCCAGCATAGCCTCGGTAAAGTCTAAATGAGTTACGAATCGAATTTCATTTGGCCCAAACTTTACAGCCAGTACTCCCTTTGCTTCGAGCTTATTCATGATCAGCTCAACATCATCAACCGAAAAGATTAAAATATTGGTATCTACCGGCATAACCTCCTTTACAAAAGAACATCCACGCAAAACTTCACCCAATGCTCTTGCTCTTTCATGATCAGTTTTTAACCTTTCAATATTATTCTCGAGCGCGTAAATACCTGCTGCGGCCAAATAACCCGCTTGGCGCATGCCACCACCAAACACCTTACGGATTCTCCTTGCTCTGTTTATTTCTGATGTACTCCCTAGTAAGACTGAGCCTACTGGAGCGCCCAAACCCTTCGACAAACAGATGGAAATGGTGTCAAAAAGTTCTCCGTACCTCTCCGGATTCTCTTCTGTCTCTACTAGTGCATTAAACAATCGGGCACCATCTAAATGAAACTTTAACTGGTGCTTATTCACAACATTTTTAATGGCCACTAGTTCTTCATATTCATAAATACTTCCACCGCCCTTGTTCATGGTATTCTCTACACTCACTAATTTAGAAATTGGTGCATGAATATCGTCGGGTTTAATGGCCGCCTCTACCTGGCTCGCATTTATTCTTCCTCGATCGCCCTTCAATAATGAAACGCTCGCTCCCGAGTTCGCCATTATGCCACCACCCTCGTAAAGGTATATGTGAGAATGCTGATCGCATATTACATCGTCTTGCGGCCGGGTGTGTACACGAATGGCTATTTGGTTCGACATTGTCCCTGATGGGCAGAATAGTCCGGCTTCCATCTTAAACATTTTTGCCAATTTGTTCTCAAGAGCAATCACTGTGGGATCATCCCTAAAAACATCATCACCAACCGAAGCACCCATCATTGCCTCAAGCATTGGTTTATCAGGTTTTGTGAAGGTGTCACTACGCAATTCGATCATCGGTGTTTTTTTATTCTAAGGTACAAAAACCATAAAAAAAGCCGACTCATTTCTGAGCCGGCTTCATAATTTATTTCAGACGATTTAGTTACCCAAAGAATAACGTCGGGCTACCTCTTCCCAATTAATAATATTAAAGAAGGCACTTACATAATCAGGTCTGCGATTCTGATAATTGAGGTAATATGCGTGCTCCCAAACATCTAATCCCAAGATTGGCGTACCACTGCAGCCCGCATTAGGCATTAGCGGATTGTCTTGATTTGGTGTAGAGCAAACCTCTACTTTACCTCCATCATGAACACATAACCAAGCCCAGCCAGAACCAAATCTTGTAGCTGCAGCTTTACTAAAGGCATCTTTAAAAGCCGAAAATGAGCCAAAAGCATCATTTATCGCTGCCGCAAGATCGCCATTGGGCTCTCCACCGCCGGTTGGTGACATAACCTTCCAGAATAAATCGTGGTTATAAGCTCCACCGCCATTATTTCTAACAGCAGCATTGTCACCCATGATATTAAAGATTTCTGGTAATGTTTTACCTTCCATTTCGGTACCCTCAATAGCACCGTTAAGATTGTTAACATAAGCTGCGTGATGCTTGCCATGATGGATTTCCATCGTCCGAGCATCGATATGCGGCTCTAACGCGTCGTATGCATAAGGTAATTGTGGTAATTCAAAAGCCATAATATATTTTTTTAATAGTTCAACACTGTTCAACTCAAAGATAATCTTTCCTGACAATTGTTGCTAATCAATTCTTCTGATCGGTAATAGATAGAATTTATTTATTGCGAAGTTGTTTAAAAAAATCGGACACCAATGCACCACACGAGTCGGCCATTATTCCTGTAACCAATTCGGTTTTAGGGTGCAGAATATTCTTGCCTTTAGGTCCTTCTAACTGATGATACCCTCTTTTTTCATCACTGGCGCCGTATACTAATTTCCCAATCTGCGACCAATAAAGAGCCCCAGCACACATCAGACAAGGTTCGAGGGTAACATAGAGGGTGCACTCTGGCAAATACTTTGACCCTAGATAATTAAAAGCTGATGTTAGAGCTAATATCTCAGCATGAGCAGTCACATCCGTTAATCGTTCTGTTTGATTATGTGCCTTGGCAATTATTTTGTTCTCGGCAACAATAATGGCTCCTACGGGTATTTCACCCTCATCGGCCCCGAGTAAGGCTTGATTATAGGCTTGCTGCATATAATATTCGTCGCTGCCAAAGGAAATTTCCAAGCTATTTCAGTTTAATCGACTCCATAACCGCCTTAGCAGTGTCTTGCCATTGGCGCTTAGCACTTTTTTCGCAAGTGAAATTAAATACATAGGTTACACCTCCGCTTATACAGTACATAAGATAGGTGTACTTTGATATATTTCGCTGAAAGCCATTTTCAGGATAAACAACCGACTCAAACTCAAAGTAGGCATACTTCTTCTTATTTATTGTTTTTGTCCCTTTCGATATGAATTCTACCTTGTCGTATAGCTCAACAATAGATGCTTCATAGAATTGCTGCATCATTTCAAGATCAGCCTCATTCCAAATCGAATATGCTCGGTTAACACCGAAATCTGCCAATCGGTCGGGGTCGGTGTATAGAGCAATGGGCAATCTGGCACTCTCGTAACGTTGAGCTTTATCTTCGTCGGTCATTGGGGTAAACGATTTAGGCAAGCTTGCCCTTATATTATCGGTAAGTTTCACCTTAACAAGCTTCTGACTAAGCCCTAGTGTAGATATTCCAAGAAGTATCAGTAACAAATAGTATTTCATTGGTCGGATTTAATTCGGATACAAAATTACTACTTTCAGCCGGTAATTATTATAGCAACAGGTAAACGGTAAACAAATGAATTTGCATCGTTTCATATACATAATTACTACCTTTGCCATCGTTTTTGAAATAGGTAACGATGTATAGAACACATAATTGCGGGGAGTTAAGAATTTCTAATGTTGATACTACGGTAACGCTAAGTGGCTGGGTACAAAAATTACGCGACAAGGGCGGCATGGTCTGGATTGATTTGCGTGATCGATATGGTGTTACTCAACTTTTATTCGAAGAGGGTAAAACCGATTCATCTCTTATTGCTCTGGCCAAAACTGTAGGCAGGGAGTATGTGTTAAAGGTTGAAGGGAAAGTAGCCGAGCGCTATGCCAAAAACGACAAACTTCCTACAGGAGATATAGAAATCGAGGTGACTCAACTCGAAATTCTCAATGAATCGAAGGTGCCTCCATTTATTATTGAAACGGAGACAGACGGCGGAGATGACCTCCGTATGAAGTACCGTTATCTCGATATTCGCCGGAATCCGGTAAAAAATGCCCTAATGCTGCGCCATACCATGTTGCAAGAAACAAGAGGTTATTTGAGCCATCAAGGCTTTCTTGAGGTTGAAACCCCTACCTTAATCAAGTCAACCCCAGAAGGTGCACGAGATTTTATTGTGCCCTCGCGAATGAACCCAGGCGAATTCTACGCACTACCACAGTCTCCTCAGACTTTTAAGCAGTTACTCATGGTTGGAGGGCTTGATAAGTATTTCCAATTGGTAAAATGTTTTAGAGACGAGGACCTACGCGCCGATCGGCAGCCCGAGTTCACCCAGATCGATTGTGAGATGTCTTTTGTAACCATCGAGGATATTCAACAGACCTTCGAGGGACTGATAATAAGCCTATTTAAAGCTGTAAAAGGAATTGAAATCGACGAAATTCCTATAATGAGTTATGCGGACGCCATGGAGCAATATGGCTCTGATAAGCCGGATACGCGCTTCGCTATGAAATTCGTAGAATTGAATGATGTAGCACAAGGAAAAGGATTTAACGTGTTTGATAGTGCCGAGTTGGTTGTTGGTATTAATGCTACCGGAGCGGCAAACTATAGCAGAAAGCAGCTCGATGCGCTCACGGATTTTGTTCGAAAACCGCAAATCGGAGCCAAAGGCCTGGTCTATATAAAGTATAACGAAGATGGCAGCCTGAAATCTTCTGTAGACAAGTTCTATACTTCTGACGACCTGATGGAGATAGCCGGAAAGTTTAATGCAAAGCCTGGTGATCTCATGCTTCTTCTTAGCGGAGATACTAATCAAACAAGAGGAGCTCTCAATGAACTTAGGTTAAAAATGGGTAATGATTTGGGTTTGATTAACCCCGATCAGTATAATGTGCTGTGGGTTGTTGATTTTCCATTATTAGAATGGGATGAAGACAGCAAGCGTTTTCATGCGATGCACCACCCATTTACTTCACCCAAAAAAGAAGATCTTGCTCTTCTCGATACCGATCCGGGTAAGGTAAGAGCGAATGCCTATGATATGGTGATTAATGGGGTAGAGATCGGTGGAGGATCGATAAGAATTCACGATAAAGCTACCCAAAGTCTTATGTTCAAACATCTTGGATTTACAGAAGATGAGGCTAAAGCGCAGTTTGGCTTTTTGCTGGATGCCTTTGAATATGGTGCTCCTCCTCATGGCGGAATCGCTTTTGGTTTCGATCGCATCTGTGCTCTTTTTGGAGGATCAGATTCAATCCGCGATTATATAGCCTTCCCAAAAAACAATTCTGGTAGGGATGTTATGATCGACTCACCATCACCTATTGCGAAAGATCAATTGGATGAGCTTCAAATATCATTGAAATAGAACAACCCAAATTTCTGAAATAATGTTTAATTCTTTGCCTACGGTCATAATCAATCTATATTTGTTTAATACAGATCTTGTATGAAAGTTATCATTGCAGGGGCCGGAGATGTAGGTTTTCATCTTGCCAAACTTTTAGCCTACGAAGAACATGAGATTATTCTTATTGATCTTGATGGTGATAAATTAACCCACGCATCCAAACACCTCGATGTAATTACGATTAAAGGTAGTTCCACCTCCTTCTCAATTTTGGAGAAGGCGGAAATTAATGCTGCCGATCTCTTTATAGCAGTTACTCAGTCGGAAGAAACAAATATTTCTACAGCAATCATTGCAAAACACCTTGGTGCTAAAAAGACCATTGCAAGGGTACAAAACATGGAGTTCCTATTTCGAAAGGATAAGCTCAACCTCTATGATCTGGGAATTGATGAGATAATTTCACCGGAATCGCTTGCTGCTCGAGAGATTAAAAGACTTTTACGAGAAGTAGCCATTACCGATTCTTTCGATTTCGACAACGGTAAGCTTTCGCTGATCGGTGTAAATATTTGCGAGGATAGCACTTTCGATGGCAAAGACTTGATTAGCGCCGCAAGATTACATAACACGCATACCTTTAATACCGTCGCCATTTTATCCGAAGGGCAAACCATCATTCCCCATGGGTCTACCCAATATAAGGCCAAAGATCATGCTTATTTCGTGGCTTTACCCGAAGGCATAGATCGGATTTTGAGTATGGCTTCAATGGAAAAAAGACAAGAATTGAAGCGTGTAATGGTACTGGGCGGTAGCAAGGTTGGGGTGCACGCCGCCAGACGTTTAAGCAAAAAACATCAAGTAAAGCTTATAGAGCTTGATAAGGAGAAATGCTTTGAACTGGCAGATGAGCTGCCTAATGTAATGATTATTAATGGCGATTGCCGCGATGTTGACCTGCTTCAGGAAGAGGAAATATCGGAAACTGACGCATTTATTGCAGTTACGGGTAACTCCGAAACCAATATCATTTCATGCTTGGTTGCCAAAGACAATAATGTAAAAAAAACCATCGCCTTGGTTGAGAATGTTGATTACATTCAATTATCTCAAAACATTGGGGTGGATACCATGATAAACAAAAAGCTCATAGCAGCTAACTTTATCTTCCGATATATTCGTAAAGGCGATATAGTTAACCTTACGTCAATCCACGGGGTAGATGCTGAGATTCTTGAATTCATCGTTAAGTCAGATTCGAAAATAACGAACGACCTTCTGCGAAATGTTCAGTTACCCGATTCTGTAATTGTTGGAGGGGTTATTCGAAGAGGAGAAGCGATTATTCCAACGGGAGACTTTCAATTCAGACCAAAAGACCGAGCTGTAGTTTTGTGTAAACCAGAGGCTATACAACAGGTTGAAGAGTATTTCTCATGAGACGCTTTAACTTTAAATTAGTCTTTAGCATCCTAGGACTATTATTAACCATTTGTGGTTTAGCGATGCTATTACCCCTACCCTTTACATTGTATTATGGTGAAGATTGGCGACCAATCGTTTATTCTTCCTTAATTACAATTCTGGCTGGCGTCCCGGTTTGGTTATTACTCAATAGGAATGTTGAACGAGAATTGAAACGACGCGATGGCTATATTGTCGTGAGTCTTGGATGGATAATTATTTCATTCTTTGGGTGCCTGCCCTACCTAATCAGTGGTGTTATTCCCGACATCTCCAACGCATTTTTCGAAACCATGTCGGGCTTCACAACCACAGGAGCATCCGTGCTTACCGATATCGAAGCAGCCCCAAAGGGAATTTTAGTCTGGAGGAGTCTTACACAATGGATCGGGGGTATGGGAATTATTGTGCTTGCGGTTGCTATACTGCCAATTTTAGGAATTGGAGGGATGCAGCTTTTCGTAGCGGAGGCTCCTGGAATATCGCCAGATAAGCTCAAACCCAGAATTAAAGATACCGCCAAAAGACTTTGGATAATATACGTTGGCCTAACCGGTGCTGAAGCAATATTATTAATGTTTGGTGGCATGTCTTTTTTCGATGCCATTAATCACAGCCTGACCACCATGGCTACCGGTGGTTTCTCGACAAAGAACGCGAGCATTGCGCACTTTAGTAATTCAGCATATATACAGTACGTAATTACATTCTTCATGTTTATGGCAGGTACGAGCTTTACCCTTACCTATTTCATGCTGAAAAGACAATTTCAAAAAGTATTTTCTAATGAAGAGTTCGTTACTTATACCATTTTCCTTGTACTGGCCACCGTACTTATAACTGGCTTTGTACATACTTCAAGCGACCAAAGCTTTGAGATGTCCTTCCGCGAAACCTTATTTCAGGTTGTCTCCATCGTAACAACCACGGGATTTGTCTCCGAAGATTATACTTCCTGGACTCCTCTAATTACCATGGTATTCTTTGCTCTTTTATTTATTGGAGGTTCCGCAGGGAGTACAGCAGGAGGAATCAAGATTGTTAGGCATACCATTCTATTTAAAAATAGTTTCCTTGAAATGAAGCGGCAATTGCATCCATCTGCTGTGGTTCCTGTTCGCCTAAATCGGCATGCAATTAGTCAAGATATTACTTTTAATGTCTTGGCGTTTATTATCATTTACTTCTTAATTTTTGCTTTGGGGTCAATTGTTATGGCATGGGTGGGTCTTGATTTTCAAAGTGCCTTAGGATCTGTCGCAACCAGTTTAGGTAATGTTGGCCCTGGGATAGGCTCAGTTGGACCTGTACATAATTTTGCTCATATTCCTGCTGTAGGGAAATGGATATTGTCTCTGATGATGCTCTTAGGAAGACTAGAACTCTTTACAGTTCTCATCCTCTTTACTCCCTACTTCTGGAAGCATATCTAAAAAAATCTTTAGCATAAAAAAGGCTATCCAGTATTGGACAGCCTTTTTTATTTAAAGGGTGTAGTTTCCGTTACTTAATCTTCTTAGAATCAAGATCAACTACAACAGGAGATGCGATAAAAACCGATGAGTAAGTACCTATTAATACGCCTATAAGTAGTGCAAATGAGAAACCTCTAAGCACGGCTCCACCGAAGATGAATAACACCAATACCACCACCAAGGTTGTTAATGATGTAACAATAGTTCGGTTAAGTGTACTATTAATAGCCTCGTTGAAAACTTTAATTCTATCGTTCGAGGTGTGTAAACCAAGATTCTCTCTAATTCTATCGAATACAATTACTGTATCATTGATCGAGTAACCAATTATGGTTAGGATCGCTGCAATAAACACCTGATCTATTTCAAAAGAGAACCCAAATGCACCCGCTATGGCGTAAGCTGACATAACGATTAAGGTATCGTGTAACAAAGCTACAACAGCACCCAGACCAAATTGCCATTTCCTAAAGCGAACGAAAATATACAGGAAGATAATAATCAGCGATAATCCCATGGCCTTCATAGAATCCTTCTTGATATCATCGGCAATAGTTGCCCCTACTTTTCCGGAGCTTCCTATGCTGAAATGAGTCTCATCTACCATTTCTCCATTTTCAACAAAACTTTGTCCGGTAATCTCCGAAATGCCAGCTATTAATTTAGACTTAACAAGTTCATCAGATTCTGACGATTCCTCTTCAACCATATAGCTTGTGGTAACCTTAACCACATTATTGGCACCAAATGTTTTGACCTCTGTTCCTGTTCCTTCAAAGGCATTGGAGAGCGAGGTTTTAAGATCTGAAGCAACTACAGGTTGATCGAAAGTAACTACATAGGATCGACCACCTTTAAAATCTACCCCAAGGTTTAATCCTTGCGTAACCATTAAAACGATACCAATGGCAATCACAATTCCAGAGAACATATAGGCGATTTTACGCTTAATGAGAAAGTCGATATTCAGATCGGATAATAATCCAGCTGAAATTCCAGTTCTAAACGTCATTTTACTTTGGTCACCTTTTCTTACTAGGAATTCAACAATTACGCGCGTTATGTAAACGGCCGAGAAAAACGATGATCCTATACCTATCATTAAGGTAATGGCAAATCCTTTCACTGGCCCCTGGCCTAATGAGTAAAGGATAACTGCGGTAAGGAAGGTTGTAATATTGGAGTCTATAATAGAGCTAAATGCCTTACTGTAACCTGTAGAAATTGCTTCGCGTAAGGCAACCCCTTTTCTCAGCTCTTCTCGTATTCTTTCAAAAATCAGTACGTTGGCATCAATAGACATACCAATGGTAAGCACAATACCGGCAATGCCTGGAAGGGTAAGTGCAGCATTAAGCTGAGCCAGAATACCCATGATCAAGAAGATATTGAATAATAATGCGAAGTTGGCTACGAAACCTCCTTTAGCATAGTATACTACCATAAATAACACAACCAAGGCAAGACCTGCTACAATAGAGATTACACCTTGGGCTTGCGCCTCTTTTCCTAAGCTAGCTCCTACAATAGCTTCCTCAACAATTCGGGTTGGTGCAGGCAAGGTACCTGCCTTTAGAACATTTGCCAAATCTTTGGCTTCTTCTAAAGTAAAGCTACCCGATATTTCTGAGTTACCATTAGGGATTTCACCGTTCACTACAGGGGCCGAATAAACATAATTATCAAGCACAATGGCAATACGATTATTTATGTTATTTGCTGTGAGCTTGCGCCATTCTTTTGCACCATTAGCATTCATTTGCATGGAAACAGCGGGGCGCGTTGACTGATCTAAGGTTTGACGAGCATCGGTTACAACGTCACCTTCGAGTGGTGCTTTGCCTCCTCTTCCTACTTTAACAATATGTAGCTCAAGATGTGGTTCACCAGTTAGCTCACCATGATCGTGAGGCTTAACATCCCATAAAAACTTATACGTTCTTGGAATAAGCTTTTCAACATCTGGTCTACGCAATAACCGGTTGATCTTAGAAGAGTCTTTTACATTATAAACCAGACCTTCGCCACTCACAACTAAACTAAAAAGTTCAGAGACAGTATTGTTTGCTAAAGAATCTAGTGAGGTGTCTGCTCCCGCCAAGGTAGTATCTCCTTCCGTAGCAGTTGAGTCTGCTTCACTTGTTAATAACTGTTCCAGACTTTGGCTTGGTGCTTGTTCTTCCGAACCAGATTCCTCACCAAGACCAGTAAGCGCCGCTGCGTTTCTATCCGCCACAACTTGGTTATTAATTGCCTGAAGGAAGGCTCCTGTTTCATTAGGATTTGCGACTACCCAAAACTCTAATTTTGCAGCACCCTGTAATAACTTTCGTACTCGTTGCGGGTTATCTGCTCCAGGAATCTCCACCTGAATTCTACCCGTTCCCTGAAGACGTTGGATATTTGGTTGAGAAGTTCCAAAACGGTCAATTCTTGTTCTTAAAATATTAAATGAACGATCCATTGCATCCTCGATCTCCTGATCGATAATAGCCATGATCTCATCGTCTGTAGAATCGAAGCTTATCCTACCTCGATTTGCAGCGTTCGCAAAGATTAAACTGAGTTTTCCATCAGGCTTAATCTCTTTATAAGCGGTATAAAACAGACTACTAAAAGCCTCCTGGCTGGTTCTTTGCTCAATTTTAGCTTGTTCTATTGCGGCAAGAAAATCAGGATCTTCGTTATTTCCACTAATCCCTTTAATGATTTCCACCGGAGATACTTCGAGCACGACATGCATCCCTCCCTGAAGGTCAAGACCAAGGTTAAGCTCAGTATCTTTAACTTCCTTGAAGGTATAATCAACCCCAAATAGAGAGTAAACTGGTTCGTTCCAGATTGAATCTAAATATTGTTGTTTAATAGACAAGTCAATTACCCCTGTCTCATCTGTAGCAGCAGCCACAGCCTCTTTTTGAATGTTACGCGATACGAATGTAAAAGATAAGTAATACAGACTTAATGCAGTAACAATAACCGTAAGTACAACTACGGCACCTTTATTTCTCATGATTTTATGATTAAATAGTAAATTAAAAATTAGTGTAGCAATAGAATTATTGCTGTGATTACGAAACTACCACTAAAAACTAGGGTGCGTTTGTACTTATAACATTACGAAAGAGGGTTCTAAAATGATCTGACTCGGTAAGCTCATTCGCTATATAAATAACGTGTGGATCAGCAACTTCATCGAGAACAATCTCTCTTATTTGATAAAACTCTTGGTGAAGATTTAGTTGAGTTGAGCTATTAAGCGCTAAATCAGCACTAACCACTAACTTATTAGAATCTGAATCAGCATTATCAGCGTCATCAGTTTGTTCTACGTCCTGCGTATATGCGAGCTGAGAAATCGGCTGACTTACTTGGGTTACAAGTAATGCCGAAACCAGCATGATTAAAGTTAGTACTGCGATATGTTTTTTAAGAGCAATAGCCATTTTCTCAACAGGGATGCAAATTTATACATTAATAGCCTTATAACAACATAGTTATGCTATTTTACTTCGAATGAAAGCAGCTAATACCTCCTGTGCTTGTGTAAAGTGTTTATGATTGGGAATAATTAAGTCGGCGTGTCGTTTATTAGGCTTAATAAATTGCTCATAAGTAGGCATCACATGGTTTTCGTAGCGATAAAGTACATCGGTTAGGTCATAGCCGCGCTCCTGCTCGTCTCTAATAATTCGTCTTTTAAGCTTAATGTAATCTTTGGCATCTATAAATACTTTTAAATCCAAAAGATCCGCAATTTCCTTATCAAAGAGTACAAATAACCCTTCTACAATAATAACGGGCGAAGGCTTTGAAACTATTATCTTAGGCTTGGCAGCGGGATTATTATAGGTGTACTCCTCTCTGCGTACCTCTTTACCTTGTTTCAGGGCGATGAGGTCATTTTTATAGGCAGTGAAATCGATCGATTCAGGAAGGTCGAAATTTTTAACACCGTTTGCATCGACAGGCTGAAGTTCTCTTGCTTTATAATAGGTGTCTTGAGAAACCAGGCAGATCTTATCCTTCTCGAATTTCTCTAACAAGCTGGTTAGAAATAGGGTTTTACCCGAACCGCTACCGCCGGTTATGCCAATAATAAAGGGTTTCTTCAATGTATTAGGGTTTGGTTAAGAATTCGATGAGCTTTTCCACTGCCTTGCCCCTATGGCTTATTTTATTTTTTTCCACCAAACTCATCTCTGCAAAGGTACGATCAAAGCCCTTAGGAATGAAGAGCGGATCATAACCAAATCCTTGTACTCCGCTTAAATTTTTTGTGATTTCTCCTTCAACCACACCTTCGAACGAAAACACTTCATTTTGTTGAACTAAGGCAATAACTGTTCTGAACCTTGCCTCTCGCAGATCTGTATCGCGGAGCGCCTCCAGCAGCTTGGCCATATTGCGCTCACTATTTGCTGGTTCTCCTGCGTATCGGGCACTGTATACGCCTGGAGCGCCTCCTAAAGCCTTAACTTCTAAACCGGTGTCATCCGCAAAGCAATCCACTCCAAAGCGATCGACAACATATTGTGCCTTAAGTAGCGCGTTTTCTTCTAATGTTTTACCTGTTTCAGGGATTTCGTCCTTAACCCCTAAATCGTGTAGGCTAAGTATCTCTATGTCAGATCCGACTAATGCTTTGAGTTCGTTTACCTTATTACGGTTGTGGGATGCAAAGCAAAGCTGCATATTATTCGCCGACTCGAATAAGAGTAATATCAAAAATGAGCGCGGCATTCGGCGGTATTACTCCACCACTGCCAGTCTGGCCATAACCGTAGGCTGAAGGCAGAAAAATGGTAAAGGTATCTCCTTCTCGCATTTCTTGGCACATATAGAACCACCCTAGAATTACACTACCCGAATTCAAGATAAAATCAAATTGTTCCGAGCTATCAAAAACTTCATCATTTTCCAGGAGACGCCCCTCGTAGCTTACGCGTAATTTATCACCAGCACGAGCATGAAGACCTGTTCCTGCCTCAACTATTTTGTATCGGATACCTGTTTCGTGATGAAGTGTGTCCGTTATAGCATTATTTGTAATGTATTCATCAATCAGCTCCAGATCTTTTTGGTACTGAGCAACTTCATCGAAAGTATCCTCTTCCTCCTTGCAACCTAATACTAATGCTGAAAAAACTACTATTAAAATCCCTAACCTCTTCATTCCTTAATTATTTCTACTAGTTCTACGTCAAACGCCAAAATTGTGTTTTCTGCAATGAGACTTCCCATACTTCTATTGCCATATCCGAGCGGCGAGGGAATAATCAATTTTGCTTTACCACCTTCCGCAAGCTGGCCAATGCCTATGTCCCAACCAACAATAACTTCATTAGAAGCAAGTCTAAAAGAGATGGGACCATATGGGCGGTTAGGATTAAAAATCCCCGCCTCCTTAGCTATACTCTCATCGCTGGTGTCAAAAATTCTACCATCGAGTAAATAACCTGTATAGTTTACGCGAACACTTTGTCCAGGTTGCGCTTTTTCTCCCATTCCTGTTTCAGAAATCTCATAGTATAGCCCTTCATCTGTTTTTTCGGGCTGCATATTCTTTTCTGAAATATATGCTTGAATGGCTTCGTCTTCCATATCAAAGCGCGCTTGTTCCTTCTCTTTCATCATAGCAAGATACTCTTCTGACGTGTAGACTTTATCTACGCTTAGGTGTAGCTTAATCTTAGAGCCTACCATCTCCGGAGGTGTTCTCCTTCCAGACGAGTTTTTATATAAAGAATCGGCGCTGATAAAAAATACTGCACTATCACCTTCTCCTACTAGCGATAAACATTCTTCGATACTAGCATTCTTAGGGTAGTTACTCATATAATTCATCGTCATTGGCCCACCCTGGTCGGCACTCGAGAACATTTTTTCACCCGCCTCATTATAATAATCCACATTCAAGGTCCAAAACCCACCATCAGGAGGTAATTCACCGGATCCTTTATTCACAAACTCGTAGGTAATTCCCGTATCTGTTACTAATTCTTCACCTTCTTGAGGCTCTCCACCACCACAGCTTATTGCAAAAGCTGTAATTACAGCGAATTGGATTAGCCTAAGTATGCTTAATTTGTTCATATTTTAATTCTTCTTTATTTTCTATTACTAACGATTTAAAACGCTCTATGGTATCCTGAAGACTTTCTTCTGATTTACCTCCAGCCGCATTTGCATGCCCACCACCACTAAAATAGTCTCTTGCAAATTGATTAACCGAGAAACCACCCACAGACCGAAATGATATTTTAATGAGGTCGGTACTCTCAGTAAACATCGCCGCCATTGTGATATTTGCAATGGATAGAGCATAGTTTACCAACCCTTCTGTATCTCCCTTTTGAATATTAAATTTTTTCTGATCATCGAGGGTAATGTAGATATACGCTACATCATAATCTTTCATTACAACTAAACGTTGACTTAGAGCAAATCCCATTAAGCGTAATCGGCTCTCGGTATTGGTATCGTAAATCAACTTGGCAACCCTGGCGGTATCGGCACCCTGCCCAATCAGTTTAGCCACCACCTCATGAATATGCTTCGTTGTGTTCGGATGTCGGAAACCTCCAGTATCGGTCATAATGCCCGCATAAAGGCAGTTGGCCTCATCCGGACCTATTAACTCTACCCAATTTAATTCCTCTATTAGATCATAGATCAGTTCTGCAGTCGCTCCTGCTTTTGTACTCCACTTCTCAAAATCAGCAAACTGTTCCGGTTCAAGATGATGATCGATCATCACTTTAGTGGCTGACGCAGCTCTAACTACCTCACCCAAATCCCCAATTCGCTTAAGATCAGAAAAGTCTAGGCAAAAGATTATATCTGCTTTTTTGATGAGCTCTTTGCCTTTGTCTTCATTTCCTTCGAAAACAGAGACCTCCTCATTTCCCTTCATCCACTTAAGGAATGCGGGATAATCGTTTGGAGACAAAACGGTTACAGAATGTCCCTTTTGCTTTAATACCGAAGCCCAACCTAAAGCTGACCCGATCGCATCGGCATCTGGATTGGTGTGTACCGTGATTACTATCTCTTTGGGAGATGATAGCAGTGCTATAAATTTATCTAGTTCTTTCATTAACAAACTGACCATCAGCCTAAAGCTCAAACGTCAGATATTTATTAAGGGTGCAAAGTTGATATGTTTTATAGGAAATGCCAAAGTTTATTAATTAATGGGTCTTAGATATCAATAAATTACAGACTAAATCCAAGTTTATAATTGAAAAGTCTATTTTTGCAGAAACACAATAATTACAATTAAAAATGGCTACAAACAGAACGTTTACAATGATTAAACCTGATGCAGTTAGTGCAGGAAATACAGGTGCTATTACTAAAATGATTGAAGAGGCAGGGTTTAAAATAATTTCAATGAAATTGACCTTATTAACTCCCGAACGAGCAGGACAATTCTACGAAGTGCATAAGGAAAGACCTTTTTACCAAGATCTCTGTGAGTATATGTCTTCTGGTGCAATTGTTCCTATGATTTTAGAGAAAGACAATGCAGTAGAGGATTTTAGAACATTGATAGGCGCTACTAACCCGCAGGAGGCTGCAGAAGGAACCATTAGAAAATTATTTGCAGAGTCAATTTCTGCCAATGCTATCCATGGCTCTGACTCAGATGAAAACGCCCAAATTGAAGGCTCTTTCTTCTTTTCGAATGTAGAGCAGTTCTAAGGAATTAAAAAACTATATAAAAAGGGGCTTTATGCCCTTTTTTTATGCCGTATTCTTTGATTTTGTCTCGATCCAGAAATTATTATAGCCCTCTCCAATAATTATCTCGATTTCCTGAGCTTGGAGTAACTCCAGAATTGCTAAGAAATTAAATACCAGAACAATCTTACTTTTTTCTTCTTGGAGCAGGTCGGTAAAGGAAACTTTCTTATTCCTGGTTAACATACCTAACAACTTGCTTTTTTGGCCATCGATGGTATATGGATAAGGTATGACCTGATGAACGGGCCTATTTTGTTCATCCTCAAAGTTTTTTAGTGCTCGTTCAAACACCCGAAGTAATTTATAAAGATCAAGATCCTGTAATTCTGCTTCTACGTCAGTACCTGCAGACAAACTGCGTAATTCTCCAATTATATTTCCACGGGGACTCTTTGCTATTCGCTCTGCCTCCATCGATCCGAGCTGTTCTATTACCGATTTATACTTCTTGTATTCGAGCAGATGTTTTACTAATTCGTCTCGCGGATCTATCTCGTTGCCTTCTTCATCGAGCTGAGGACGGGGCAGTAACATTTTCGCCTTGATGCGCATTAATGACGCTGCTACAAGGATAAATTCACTAGCCACCTCGATGTTTAATTTCTCCAACTTCTCTACATAAGACAAGAAATCATCGGTTATCGTAGAGATAGGAATATCATAAATATCCAACTCATCCCGCTCAATAAAAAAGAGCAGCAAATCAAATGGGCCTTCAAAAAGAGGCAGTTTAATTTCAAATGTCATGATATTACCATGGGAACTAAAGGTCAAAGATATTAGTTAAATAAGCTAACAATAACCTTAGCAGTCAAAATTTATTACTTTTGTCTGACTTTTGTTAACCAGTAAAGAAACAAGAGCAATATGCAAATAAAGGCCGGCACACTCCTTGAGAACATTTCTAGTCCTCAAGAACTAAAGAAACTTGATAAGAGCCAACTTACGCAGTTGTCAGAAGAACTTAGACAGTATATCATTGATACGGTGTCGGTTTATGGAGGTCATTTTGGGGCCAGTCTCGGTGTTGTAGAGCTTACTGTGGCCCTACATTACGTTTTCAATACTCCTGCCGATCAATTGATCTGGGATGTAGGCCATCAGGCTTATGGCCATAAGATTCTTACAGGTAGAAGAGAAGTATTTCATACCAATAGACTATATAAAGGTCTTTCTGGTTTTCCAAAACGAAGCGAGAGTGAATACGATAGCTTTGGAGTAGGCCATTCATCTACCTCAATTTCTGCTGCTTTAGGCATGGCCGTAGCATCGGACTATAAAAACGAAAAAGACAAGCAGCATATTGCGGTTATTGGTGATGGAGCAATGACCGGAGGGTTAGCTTTTGAAGCAATGAACCATGCTGGCGTATCGAATGCCAACCTACTTATCATTTTAAATGATAACTGTATGTCTATCGATCCAAATGTTGGTGCGCTTAAAGATTATCTGACTGATATTACTACTTCGCATACCTATAATAAGGTTAAAGACGAAGTTTGGAATTTATTAGGAAAAATTAGCCGTTTTGGGCCAAATGCACGCGAAATAATATCTAATGTAGAGGGGAGCCTAAAAACTATGCTTCTTAAACAGAGTAATCTGTTCGAATCTTTAAATCTGCGTTATTTTGGACCAATTGATGGCCACGACGTAGATCATTTGGTTTCGGTTATGAACGACCTTAAGGATATACCCGGGCCAAAAATATTGCATTGTATCACCCGAAAAGGTAAAGGTTTCGAACCTGCAGAGCAAGAACAAACCAAGTGGCATGCTGCACCGGGCAAGTTCGATAAAGTTACCGGAGAAGTTCATAAAAAAGCAGCAGTAGAAGCTCAGCCACCTAAATATCAGGATGTATTTGGTCATACACTGTTAGAATTGGCTAAACAAAATGAAAAAATCATGGGTGTGACCCCGGCAATGCCATCTGGATCATCCATGAATATAATGATGAAAGCCATGCCTGATCGTGCATTCGATGTAGGCATTGCAGAGCAACATGCGGTAACTTTTTCAGCAGGACTTGCTACGCAAGGACTAATTCCTTTCTGTAATATTTACAGTACATTCATGCAAAGGGCATTCGACCAGGTGGTTCATGATGTCTGCATCCAAAACCTACCTGTTAACTTTTGTTTAGATAGGGCTGGGTTCGCCGGAGCAGACGGCCCGACTCATCATGGTTTATATGATATAGCATTTATGCGAAGCATACCAAATATGGTGGTAGCCGCGCCCATGAATGAGCAGGAATTACGTAATATGATGTTTACCTCAGCCTTGCCGAGAGAAAAAACTGCAATCACAATTCGGTATCCAAGAGGTGCCGGTGTAATGACCAATTGGCGTACGCCAATGGAAAAAATTGAATTAGGCAAGGGCAGGTTAGTGCGCGAAGGTGAAGATATTGCTATCTTAAGCTTTGGCCATGTAGGCAATTTCGCCTTAGATGCATCAGAAATCCTCACAGACGACATTAGTGTGGCTGTCTATGATATGCGATTTGCTAAACCACTTGACGAAGCATTATTAAAAACGATCTTCAAGAAATTCAAAAAGGTAATCACAATAGAAGATGGTTGTTTACAAGGAGGATTCGGTAGTGCAGTCGTAGAATTTATGACTGATCATGGCTTTACATCCAAAATTAAAAGGCTTGGGATCCCAGATGAAGTAATTGAGCATGGAACGCAGCAAGAGCTATGGCATCAATGTGGCTTCGATCGTGATGGCATAATTAAGGCTTGTCAGGAATTTGCCGCAGTACCAATTACCGAGCTGATCGATTAATGTTAAACGCCAAAGTCTCTGGCGATGGACCTACTGTAGTCTTTCTTCATGGATTCGGCGAAGACCTCACACTGTGGGATGACCTCACCCAAAGTTTATCAAACAAATATCAAGTTGTAGCAATAGATTTACCGGGATTCGGTAAAAGTCCGGCTATTCCAGCACCTCTTACACTCGATCTTGTTG
>CBDUMS010000075.1:0-18867 GCA_965368405.1 uncultured Cyclobacteriaceae bacterium | reverse complement strand
TATATCCTATGATTGAACGAACCCTCAAACCAAGGGCCAGAGTATCACGGTTTATTTGGCAGCTAATGGCTCTATCTATTGCAGCACAATTAGCAACAGCTCCATTGGCAGCATTTTATTTTCACCAATTCCCAACGTACTTCTTGCTGGCTAACCTTATTGTTATACCTTTAGCAACACTTCTGGTATGGGGTGGAATGTTTATGATTTCACTTGGTTATATACCAGTATTAGGCTCTCTTATTGGCATTGTTCTATCTTATATTGCACAACTCATATTAAAAGGGATAGCCGCTATTACCTCCTTACCTTTTTCCGCTATACCTGATTTATATCCTGATGGAGTAGAGGTGCTTCTAGTCTACGGTATACTTGCCACAGTAATTATATTTATTAAGAGGAGAGCAAGATGGACGCTACGAATAAGTATGCTCTTTAGTCTCATGATACTCTTTAAATTGATCTTTTTCAAGATAGATGCAGAGAGAAAGAGGCAGATAGTGTTCTACGATATTAATAATGCCTGGGTAATTGACTTTGTCGATCAGCAAGGATTCTCTACCCTAAACAGTGATAATATTGCACAAGCTGCGCTTGAATATTCCGTATGGCCTAACCGCAAGGCGCATAAATTAGAGCAATCTGCTCATACCCCGCCAATGGCAAAAGTATCCGGTCTTGGAACCGTTGTGGTTTGGTGTGGTAAAACCCTACTGATCACTAATAATTGCGCTCTGGGGGAAGAAATAATTGATTCGTTTGACTTAGTTTATTATCCCAAAACTAGTCAGGCAAGAAATTGCAATCTTAATCAAATTCATTTCCGTAAATTAGTAATAGATGAGACAATTATTAAGGCGCATACCTTAGATGAAGAAGGTTCGTTGGTCGTAAATCTTTAAACGCGTGGTATGGAATATGTTCAAATAGAAAAAAGAGATAGAGTTGGGATTCTTACATTAAACCGTCCTGAAAAAAGGAATGCTTTAAACGCTTCCTTCGTTGAAGAGCTTGGATTAAAACTCAAAAGCCTAGAAGACGACAACCAGATAAAAGTTGTTATTCTGCGCGCAAATGGTGCTGTGTTCAGTGCGGGTGCTGATCTCAAATACCTCCAAGATCTACAGGAGTATTCTTACGAAGAAAACTTAGAAGATTCGCGAAGACTTATGCAACTCTACCTCCAAATCTACCGGAGTGAGCTTATTGTAATTGCCGAAGTGGCTGGACACGCTATAGCCGGTGGTTGCGGGCTTATTACAGTTTGTGATTTTGTATTTGCAGTTGATGAAGCCAAATTCGGATATACGGAAGTTAAAATTGGTTTTATACCGGCTATTGTAATGGTTTTCCTGCTCCGTAAAATCTCTGAGACCCATGCGAAGGAAATTCTGCTCAGTGGCTACCTGATAACCGCAGAGAAAGCTCGCGAAATCGGATTAATTAATAAAATAATTGATAGCAAGCAGATAAAAGTATTTACTGAGAATTTCGCTAAAGATCTGTTGCGGATGAATTCTGCAAACTCTATGTCGATGACAAAAACCATGATCTCCCAAGTTCAGGATATGCCCCTTGAACAGGCACTCGAATTAGCTATCACAAAAAATGCTAAGGTTCGAGAATCGGATGATTGCAAACGAGGGATTGAGGCCTTTCTGAATGGTGAACAAATTTTCTGGTAAATGATTTCATTGAATTGAAAGAAGCTATTACCATATTATCAGACTTATTTGGACACGAAAAATTTCGGGCAAATCAACTCGAAATAATCGAATCAGTTTCTAATGGAGACGACTGTCTGGCTATTTTACCCACAGGTGGCGGCAAATCGGTTTGTTATCAAATACCAGCCCTTATGCAAGAAGGGTTAGCACTGGTAATCACGCCGCTCGTATCGCTTATGCTCGACCAGGTGGAAACGCTTAAGATTCGAGGTATTAATGCCGCATCTATTCACAGCGGACTAACCTATCGGCAGATAGAAAATGTAATTGATAATTGTGCTTTTGGTGATGTTAAAGTTCTTTATTGTGCTCCAGAGCGATTGTTAACGACGCTTTTCCAAGATAGAATCGAACAACTTAACCTTAGTTTAATAGCGGTAGACGAGGCTCATTGTATCTCCGAATGGGGGCATGACTTTAGACCAGCATATTTAAAAATTAAAGATCTGCGTATTAAGCTTCCTAATATTCCAGTTTTAGCTTTAACAGCCACGGCAACTCCTAAGGTAGAAGATGAGATTGTAAAGCTGTTAGATCTCCGTAAACCAGAGATCTATAAGTCATCTTTCTCAAGAGAAAACTTATCGTTTTCGATTAGGCAAACGGAAGATAAAGATCACAAACTCTTAGAGATATTAGATCATGTAGCCGGGAGCGCCATTGTATATGTTCGCTCGCGGAGGAAAGCAAGAGATATCTCGCAGTGGCTTACCCTGAATCACAACATTTCCAGCACCTATTATCATGCTGGCTTGTCATCAGTAAGCCGTACCGAAAGACAAAAAATGTGGAAAAATAACCGACATAGGGTTATGGTTGCCACTAATGCTTTTGGGATGGGAATTGATAAGGCAGATGTTCGGTTGGTAGTTCATTATGATGTGCCTCCAAGCTTGGAATCTTATTATCAGGAAGCCGGGCGTGCGGGTCGTGATGGTAAATTAGCATACGCCGTAATGCTGTTCCATGCAATTGATCAAAAACTCTTATGGGATCGATTTAAGGTTGCTCATCCCGATCAGGAGTATCTCAAAAGAATATATCAGGGCTTGGCGAATTTTTTTCAATTAGCATCGGGGAGTGGCGAAGGGGAGACTTTTGAGTTTGACCTAGTAGCTTTTGCTGAGCGATATGATCTCAAATCCATCGAAGCCTATCAAGCGCTTAAAAGATTGGAAGAAGAGGGCTTAATAGGATTGAGTGAATCGTTAAACCTTCCCTCCACATTGAGAATTATTATGGGCAACCAGGGCTTATATGAATTTCAGGTAGCAAATGCAGGTTACGATTCATTTATCAAAGGAATACTACGACTGTACGGCGGGCAACTTTTTACAGATTATTTGAAAATTGAAGAAGCTAAAATTGCTCATTTTTTAAATATTTCCACCGAAAAGGTTAGAGAGCAGTTGGCTCGGCTGCATAAATTGGAAGTTCTAGAATATAACCAGCAAACTGAAAATCCGAAGATTACTTATAACACAGAGCGCAAAAATGTAGCAGATATAATGCAAGATACCACTCGGCTAAGAGCCTTACGAGATTCTGATAAGAAAAGGTTAGAATCTGTATTAAGCTATATTGAGGATAATGATCGCTGCAGGATGACGGTTATCTTGGAATACTTTGGTGAAATAGCCCCGCCATGTGGTAAATGTGATGTGTGTATAGATCGAAAAAAATCAGGCACTGGAATTCGCGAGAAGTTACTTTCTTTGCTCGAGAAGGAATCAATGTCTATAACAGAAATTAAAACACGATTTAATTATAATGAAGAAGAAGACTTGAAAATTGCTTTGAAAGAATTATTGGATAGCAATCAAATAAGTCAGGAAAACAATAAGCTGTTTCTAATAAATAAATAAAGTATATTCAACTATGAAAAAGTTAGCATTAGCACTTCTGGTGAGCGTTACATTTACAACAGCGTATAGCCAATGCGATAAAATATTTGATTTCGAAGAAGGTACGAGTTGGCATTGGGCCAATTATGACAAAAAAGGCAAATCGCTGGGTAAAACTATTCAGAAAGTAGATAAGTACGCCATTGAAAACGGGGTGGTTAATGCCAAGATTATTATGGTAAGTGAAGATGCTAAGGGAAAACAGGCGGAACCAATAGATTTTGAATTTACCTGCAAGGACGGGATAGTTTATTACGACATGAAGAAATTTGTTCCTAAGGAGTACCTTACAGATAAGGATGGAGAGCTTGAAATGTCTGTTTCAGGTACGAATTTAGAAATGCCATCGAAAATGGCAGTTGGTGATAAACTTAAAGACGCTGCGGTAACTATGAATATCTCCGGCGATTCTCCAGTGCCTATGAATCTAAAGGTTGATATTTATGATCGCCAGGTTGAGGCAGAAGAGACACTAAATACTCCTGCAGGTGAATTTAATTGTCTGGTGATATCGCAATCAATCCGGACTAAAATGATGGTTTCTATTGAGATGAGCACCAAGGAGTGGTACGCTGAAGGGGTAGGTATGATAAAATCGGAAACGTATAGGAAGGGAAAACTAGCAGGGTATACGCTACTCACAAAGTTTAGCAAATAAAAAAAGCCGGCTAGTCTAAAACCAGCACGGCTTATTATTTTAAGGTATTCTATTTCTCAACTTCTGCGCTTCCCGATCCAGTTGAGATCTTGATTTGAATATCGCTGTTGCCAATCTTAGCAACCTTCTTTAGGATTGTCTGGTTGCCATTTTTTTCTTCCGTTTCACTGTCAAAATCAAAAGGAGCGGAGATGTCTCCATTCTTCTTATTCGCTTTCATCGTAAACTCACCGGCTATCGCAACTCCGTTGAAGTCGAGCGTTGCATCGCCAGAACCGCTTGCAATACTAATATTATGCTTTAAGGCAGACTTTAGCACTACGGTAGCATCTCCAGATCCTGAATTAAAACTGCTTGACCCAGTAAGGACTACATCTTTAACATCGATATCGCCACTTCCCGCATTAAAGGATAGTTTACCCTCCAACTGATCGGCTGATATATCACCAGAGCCTAAGTTGATGCCAATATCGCCTTTTGATTCACTTACGGATACATCACCGGAGCCTGTATTAATACTGAAATCACCGGTATAATTGGTAATATCAACATCGCCAGAGCCACTATTGGATTTAAAAGAACCTGATAAGTCATCTAACCTCATATCTCCTGAACCTGCATTTGAACTAAAAACAAGATCTAATCCTTTAGCCATTAAATCACCCGAACCCGAATTATACTTTACGGTAAGTCCTGATGGAATGGATAGTTTCCATTTACTCTCGCCATAACCACTTGATCCTTTTTTGAATTTTTCTTTAAGAATTAATACATCGCCATCTTGCTCAAATACAGGGGTGAATTTCTCTTCGTCGAAGGAATGAGTGAGTGTAACATCCACCTTATCGGAGCTGTTTTTAATCAGCTCACAATCACCGCTTGCTGTGCTAATTTCGATTGTTTTAATGCCTGTATACGATTTTTCAATTGTTTGGCTCAAGCTTTGTGTAGCATATAACAAGAATAGAGCTATTGCAGAGAGAAGAACTTTAGTTTTCATGGTATTAGTTTTAATGATTGTATGACCTATATACACGAGAATATTTAAAAAGTTGCATATAGCGGAATAAATTTAACGCCAAAAGGATATAGCATTGCGAATATTTTAGATGAATCCTTTGTGAAGTATATTTGTACAGCAAACGAAACGAAAATTATCATGAAAAATATTTTACGATATATACTGGCAGCTGGACTTGTAATCTTCTCATTTTCAGGGTTTAGCCAACAGATGAAGAAAGATATGGAGTTTCTCGCCTCAGATAAACTCGAAGGTAGAGATGTTGGATCTGAAGGAGAGGCTGCTGCAGCGAAATATCTCGCAAAACGATTCAAGAAACTTGGCTTAGAGCCGAAAGGAACCGATGGTTATATGCAGGAGTTTTCTGTAAAGCCGCGTTATAACCCTCATGCGAAAGTCCCTGTAGATACTAGTGTTGCTATTGTAGGTAAAAATGTGATTGGGTTCATGGATAATGGTGCTCCAACAACAGTTATTATTGGAGCGCATTACGATCATCTTGGTTATGGCGCCGAAGGATCACTGTATGAAGGAACAGAACCACAAATCCATAATGGTGCCGATGATAATGCGAGTGGGGTAACCGTTTTACTCGAGCTGGCAGAATCGCTTAATGGTAAGTATGCCAATAATAATTATTTGTTCATTAGCTTTTCAGGCGAGGAGAAGGGCCTTTGGGGATCGTCTTGGTTTACTAAAAACCCAACCATCGACCTTGCCACTGTAAATTATATGTTGAATATGGATATGGTAGGCAGATTAGGCGATGATCGTGAATTGGCCGTATATGGAACAGGAACTTCACCAACGTGGATGCCTGTTCTGGAAGAAATCGCGAAAGAGCGTAATATTGATATGAAGTCTAAGCCAAGCGGGGTAGGACCTTCCGATCACACCTCTTTTTATTTGAAAGACATGCCGGTTCTTCACTTCTTTACCGGCCAGCATGACGACTATCACAAACCATCGGATGATGCTGACAAGATCGATTACGAAGGTCTCAAAGAGGTTCATGACTTTATAGATGAGCTTATTGCACGTATTGATGGTAAAGGAAAGCTTGAGTTTACTAAAACAAAAGACGAGGATTCACGAAAGGCTCCATCGTATTCAGTAACCTTAGGCGTAATTCCTGACTATATGTATGATGGCAAAGGAATGCTCATCAGTGGCGTTCGCGAAGGACGACCTGCTGCCAATGCTGGCATTATTAATGGCGATGTTGTTATTAAAATGGGTGAGCATGAAGTAGAGAATATGATGGGATACATGGGAGCCTTAGGCAAATTTAAGAAGGGTGATAAGGCCAAAGTTGTAGTACTACGCGATGGAGAAGAAGTAGTGGTTGAAGTAGAGTTCTAGTTTACATAATACAATAAGAAAACGTAATTTAGGGGTGCATTTGCATCCCTTTTTTATTGAAGAAAAATGAATAAACTAATTCTTATTGTTTTGATAGCACTCGTGGTACAGCCTGTTTATGGCCAAACTACGAAAGCTAAAACGTACGATTTCCCTAGTCCTGTTGATACCAAATCTAAGGAAATCACCTTCCAGACTAAGCAGATTTATTCTGACTCAATTGGAGGCGTTTATGCTTCCAATGAATTTCCTGCGGCAAGATTAAACGGGTTTTCAAGAATAAACGAACGATTGTATTCCCTAGCCATCGATCCGGAGAACGCCCCGATAAACACTAGTCCATGGTATGCGTTTAAAATTTGGTCGGAAGAAGAAAAGAGTGTCTGGTTGCAGTTTGTGTACTCCGTTGGTCGCCACCGCTACATCCCAAAGCTTAGTACCGATGGTGAGCATTGGCAGCCGGTTTCGTGGGATGATTTTACTTTTACCCATGATGGCTCTGCATTACTCAATGTAGACCTTAGTACCGATACACTGTGGGTTGCAGCACAGGAGATTTTAGATAGTCGTCGGGTTGGCGAGTGGTGTGAGACTCTCGCCTTGGATGATAGAATCAGTTTTTCTGTTGTTGGAGAGAGTGCTCAAGGAAGAGACCTGTACTACCTTGATATGAATAATGGCAAGAGGAAGAAGAAAGAGGTTATCGCTATTTTTAGTCGGCAGCACCCTCCTGAAATAACTGGCTTTTTGGCACTCCAGGCTTTCCTGGATGAACTACTGGTTAATCCACAATCAGCGGCATTTTTTAAAAAGTACCGTGTAATGGTTTACCCATTATTAAACCCCGATGGCGTCGATTTGGGTCATTGGCGGCATAATACAGGCGGTATCGACCTTAACCGCGATTGGGCATATTACCATCAGCCAGAGACAAGACAGATTGCCGATCATCTGGTAAATGAAGTTACGAAAGACAAAGCCCAGGTTATTTTAGGGCTGGACTTCCACAGTACTCAAAAAGATGTTTTTTACACACTGCCAGACGACGGACCTAAATCAGTTATTTCTTGGTTTAAAAAGCCTTGGTTATCGGGCATAGAAGCAAGTATTGATAATTATACCTTAAACGAGAGCCCGAGTAATGTAGGACAGCCGGTAAGCAAAGGTTGGTTCTTTACCCAATTTGGTGCGGAAGGGGTAACCTATGAGGTAGGCGATGAAACTCCGCGAGATTTTATAGAACTTAAAGGAAGAGTTGCTGCGCAACAGATGATAAAAGTGTTGTTGGAGCATGAGGATTAATTACTACTGGTTCTAGCATTCACCCTACAACCAGACGTATGGTTACGATGCAATGGTGGCAAAACGAGAGCAGTTTACTGAGTAAACCTACTCTTACTCTTATTTCCTTTCATTACTTGTTTTGAAGTAGTTTTTAAATATTTATCCGACTCCATCGACTGCATAGGTAGTTTCTCCATGGCTATTACCTCAAGGCTTAGGTATTTGAACTCTTCCACGACTTTGCCCTTTACAATATAGATGCCTGGTCCACGAAAAGGGTGTTTTTTTGCTGCCTCCGGGAAGTGTACAGTATCGAGGAAATAACCGTCTTCATCTAGAAAAGTGCCAAAATGCATAAGTTTCTTAGTTGACGAGACTACATTCTTACGATGCACATAATAACCAACCATTAAAACAACCTTGTCAAGATGAGCTGCCATATTATTCACTTTAATGGTTGCAGGTGGTTGGTCTTCCAGCAACTCGAAAGGGTTACAGAGGGGAAAGCCAATTAACTCAATCTGATCATAAGCATCCTCCAGCGTATCGGTTGTGAAAGCAGGAAGCGTTAGCTTACTGGTTGGGGCATTAAACAATTCACCGGAGGTGAATGTTTCCTTTCTGCCGCCCAGCAGAAAGTGCGCTTCCCACAGCAAGCTCTTTTTGTCCTTGCCCGTGAAGCGCAATGCCCCAACCCTAATCAGGGGCTTTACCTGCTCTAATGAAACAGGAACGCGATGCAGAAACTCACTTAGATTCTGAAATGGGCCATGTAGTTCCCGATTACGAATGATTTGCTTAATGCTCCGCTGCTCTAGCTCATAGATCATCATCAAGCCCAGGTGTAGTGTTTTGCCCTTAATAACCGTTTCGCTATTGCTGGTATTTAAACACGGGGCTTCAATTTTTGCACCATGCATACGGGCCTCATGTACATAGGTTTCGGTCCGATAAAAACCACCACCATTATTAATTACCGCTACCATATATTCAAGCGGGAAGTAGGCTTTTAAAAATAGACACTGGTAACTTTCTACTGCATAAGATGCCGAGTGTCCTTTCGAAAAGGCATAGCCGGCAAAACTCTCTATTTGTCGCCAGATTTCGGCGGTTTCTTCTTCGGCAATACTTCTTGCTCTACAGTTACTAAAGAATTTATCTTTGGTCTTGGCAAATTCGGCTCGGGAGCGAAATTTCCCCGACATGCCACGGCGTAGATAGTCGGCTTCGCCGAGGGTAAGACCAGCAAAGTAGTGTGCTACCTTAATAACATCTTCCTGATACACCATAACCCCATAGGTTTCGGGCATTATATCGAGTAAAATAGGGTGGGCTCTTTCCTTTACGGTCTCAGGATTACGGAAACGGAGAATGTATTCGCGCATCATCCCCGACTTGGCAACCCCGGGCCTGATGATAGAACTTGCCGCTACTAAGCCTAGGTAAGTATCTACTTCGAGTTTTTTAAGTAACATGCGCATAGCAGGAGATTCCACATAAAAACAGCCAATAGCTTTACCGTTCCGGAGTAAGTCTTTTACTTTCTCGTCGTGTTTAAACATATCGATATTATGAATATCCAACTCGGGCAGGGTAGGCTGGTTGTAGCGAATAACCTCGAGTGTTTCCTTGATCTTGCTTAAGCCACGCTGACTCAATATATCGAATTTATGGAGCCCTGCATCTTCGGCAATCACCATGTCTATATGTGTAGTGGGAAACCCTTTCGGCGGCAAGAAGGTGGCTGTGAAATAGTGAATGGGTTTTTCAGTGATCACAATTCCGCTTGCGTGTACACTCAGGTGGCTCGGAAACCCTTTAATTAAAGCGCCATAATGAAGCACTAATTTCGAGAGCTTATCCAGACTTTCATAGGAAGCATTTCCCCGTGACAGTTTGTCGATTTCATGTTTTGGAAGCCCGAATACTTTGCCCAGTTCCCGTATTACGGCCCGTTGCTGAAAGGTATTGTAGGTCGCCAACAGGGCAACATTCTTAAATTTATTAAAAATATATTGTGTGATTTCATCGCGATCGTGCCATGAAAAATCGATGTCGAAATCGGGTGGATTTTTACGATAAAGGTTAATGAAACGCTCAAAATATAAGTCGAGATCGATAGGGTCGACATCGGTGATGTACAAGAGATAGGCGATGATGCTATTGGCTCCGCTGCCACGGCCTACGTAAAAATAGTTTTTAGAGCGGGCATAGGAGATAATATCCCAGTTAATCAGAAAATAGGAGAGGAACCCTTTTTGCCGGATAATAGTAAGTTCTTTTTCCATCCGCTTAAAAATCTCTGTTCCGGGGTTTTTATAGCGTTCATACACAGCTTTATAGCACAGTTCTTTTACCAGGGCAAAATCTTTTGTAGCAGAACCCGTATAGGTCTGCTGATTTTTATGCGGATACTGTTCACCAAATTCAAAATAAATGGAACAGTCGTCGATAAGAGCCTGAGTATTGTAGAGGATCTCGGGTAGATCGGCGAAAGCATTCATCAGCTCTTCGGGGTTTACCAGCCGATCTTCTTTGCTTGCTTCTTCGGATTTGGGTAGTTTACTGAGGAGCGTATTTAGTCCAATCGCGCGCAGCAGACGATGGGTATTAAAATCTTGTTGATTACGAAAGGTAATTGGTTGTTGGATGACGAGTTTATCTAGTTTTTTTTGCCATGGCGAACGCCAGAGATTTCGTAATTCCTGCATGCGAATACCCACAAACTCGTCTTCGCTTAGTTCTAATGGAGCCTTATGGAATGGATAAATGATATAGGCATTGGTAAAGCTGGGGGCACGTTCTGGGAATGGTTTATTGTGGCGAAGGTGTTCGGAGAGGTAGTTGTTTAGTTCTTCGTACCCCATATTGTTTTTGGCTAGTGCCAGAAATTGCTGTGTTACTCCATTTCGAAAATCGACCCCTAGTACTGGTTTTACTTTATACGATGGAGCCAGACGGGCGAATTCCAAGCCTGCCGAGGTATTATTGATATCGGTTAGCGCCATCGCTTTTATGCTAATGCTCTGTGCGATCTCCAACAGCTGCCTCGGCTTTAATATGCCGTATCGTAAACTAAAATATGTATGGTTGTTTAAATACATTTTTACCCACCCCTGTATCCCCTCCTAGGAGGGGACTTTGCTCTCGATATTGTATTTAAGATGCTTCAATACTTTTTCTATTCTATTATTGAACTAAAACTTTTAACCCACCCCTTTATCCCCTCCCAAGAGGGGATTTTGACTTCTGGATTTATGGGTAATCTTGGATGTTTACCTGTTATGTCTATGGAGAGATTGTTGCCGTGCAGTGTTTTTTCTTTCCTAAGAGAGATTCAAATAGCTTGATTCTCAATTATCAGGAGGCTTAAAATGACTTCTAAACCTTATAATGATGTCTAAAGCATTTTCCTAAAACCCGCACCTCTCCTTGGTACTAACTAATCCCCTCCTGGGAGGGGAAGGGGTGGGTTCTTATTCAAAATCCATTCCTGTATTACAGCTATAACATCACTGATGTTATTCTTTATTGCAGTATCATCGAAGCGCAAAAAATCAACTCCCATAAATTCTAACTCTTTTTGCCTTTGCCGATCTCTTTTTTCTATCTTTTGAGAGGAATGACTATCTCCATCTATCTCAATAGCTAATTGTAGTTCTTTGCAATAAAAATCTACAATGTAATTACCAATGGGCCTTTGCCTGTCAAAATCATAACCAAGAAGCTTCTTAGTCTTTAACTCTTGCCATAATAACACTTCTGATAGAGGCATGTTTTTCCGTAGCATCCTTGCAACTTTTTTTAGCTTTCTATTGTAGGGTAAAATTTTTCGTTTCATTATGTATTTGAATTATTTGAATAGTAATTGTATCTCACGCTCTCCTATTCGCGAGTAGTGGTGGCGGCCCTCCACTAAACGGATTCATTGCACTTAGTCGGCCGATGGTTTTTGCCTCCATGCCGGTAGCTAGCATTACGGAGCGTTCACCAAAGCGCTTTCTTACATGGTCCATTGCCTGATAGAGATTAATCATCTCCTCCGCATCGTCGAATAAGTTAATTTGGTAGCTACCTCCCACGAGATGACTACATTTTACGCCAATCAACCGTACTAGTAGCCGTCGGTTATATAACTTCTCGAAAAGAGCTAATGCAGTGGGGATCAGAATATGATCGGCAGCAGTATACGGTAGCCGAAGCTGTTTGGTATAAGTGTTAAAATCAGAATAACGGATTTTAACGGTGATACAGGAAGTTACTTTCTGGCCTCTTCTTAATTGAAAAGTAAGGTTTTCTACCATTGCCGTAATTATGCCTCTGAGCTTACTTACATCAATGGTGTCACGCTCAAAAGTACGTTCCGTAGAAATAGACTTACGCTCAGAATGTGGGATAACCGGACTGTTATCAATACCATTAGCTTTCTTCCAGATACTTACACCATTTAACCCTAAAGCCTTTTCCATGAGCTTAATGGGCATATCTTGCACTGTTTTTATGCGGCGTAACCCTAAGCTAAATAATGTCTGATATGTTTTATCGCCTACCATAGGTATCTTCTTCACCGAAAGCGGCGCAAGAAAAGGCTTTTCCTTTCCCGTTTCGATACGGAGCTTACCCGGCTTTATTTCATTGGTTGCCATTTTGGCCACGGTCTTACTACTTGCAAATCCAAAGGAAATAGGCAGATGCGTTTCTTTAACAATCCGCTCGCGCAACTCTTCGACCATCTGGTAACTGCTGAAAAAACGATCCATCCCGGTCATGTCAATATAAAACTCATCGATCGACGATTTTTCGTATAGCGGAACATCTTCTTTGATGATCTCGGTAACCATATCCGAGAACTTAGTGTAATTGGCAGTATTGCCACGTAAAATAATGGCTTCCGGACAAAGCATACGAGCCATCTTCATCGGCATACCCGAGTGAATGCCAAATAGGCGAGTTTCATAACTGCACGAAGCCACAACACCCCGGTCGCTTACCCCGCCAATAAGAATGGGTTTTTTGGCTAGCTCTCGGTTTAAGAGTCGCTCTACGGATACAAAAAAAGTATCCAGATCCATATGAGTAATTAAATGTTCCATTGAAGTTTGAAAACTGAAGAGACTTATACTTTTTTCTTCTGAATTTCATCATACTAAAATAATTAGTAAATACTAATAAAAATAGCAATCCAACAAAAAAATGTTTGTTTAGATCGAAGAACCGCTAAAAAGCCCTTCAATAAGTGAATAGGATAAAAAAACAGGGAAGAGTAAGATTGTTATTTTAGAACTTCGGCATCGAGTTTTTCTTCTACCACCAAACCGTTTTTAATCGAAACAAAGTAAGAGTTGGCATTAGGGTCGGTGGAGACTACCCTAAAAGGTTTGCCATTTTTGAAGATTATACCGGCTTTATTATCCATGGCATAACCTGCATTGAAGATTCCTTTCTCAATATTGCCCTCGTATAATGGTCTGCGCATTTCTTCGGAATCATAATGTGGACTATGGCTAAAAGGCAAAAACCCCAGACACTCTACCTCAGAAAGTGCAATAGGTCGTGAGTCGGTGGTGCCATTTTCGAACCAGCATAATGAACCAGCACTAGCTCCCATAAGCACAATGCCTTTCTCTAAAGCTTTTTTAAGTACTACGTCAATTCCCTGGGCTTCCCAGATAGCCATCATGTTCAAGGTGTTTCCTCCGCCTACAAAAATTATATCCATGCTAAGTAGCACATCCTCAAAGCTTTGTTGCTGATTATAAGAACTAATCCATACCCGCTGTACATAAGGTATCGCAGAAATTCCACTCATCCGTTCATACCAACGAATAATACCGCGCTCACTGTCGCCAGATGCTGTTGGCAAGAAGCAAACACGTGGCTGCTCCTTTCCGGTAAGCTTAATTGCTTCTTTCATGAAAACCCTAAATGGTTCTTCACCACCACCACCGTAAGGAAAAATATATTGATCCTGCGCAACAGCCGACGCTACGTAAAAAACAACCAGAACACTAAAAATATACTTCTTCATGATTTCAATTTTAAGTAAGGATGACTAAAAATAGCCAATTAAGTATAGTCCTCTAAACATCCGGAGCAAAGAATATTGTAATATAGTATTGATCAGGGAAACTAAATTTATATACAGTTCAAGTTTTGCTATCATGCTGATAAAGAATATTTTTACATTGAAATAAACGCTAATAACACTAATCATGATTAACCAAAGTATAAAATTCATTCTTGTCTTAGTAATAATTACCCTACCAACACTAACCATAGCTCAAAACACCTATGGTGAAGAGCTTAGTGATGCAAAACCTGTTAAAGCAACAACACTGGCTAAGTCTATGGATGGTAAAGAGACCATGGAGGTAAAATTAAAAGGAGAGATTCTGGAAGTTTGCCAAATGAAGGGCTGCTGGATGACAGTGGATGCCGGAAAAGAAACTAATATCAGAGTAACTTTTAAAGATTACGGCTTTTTTGTACCTAAAGATGCTGCAGGAAAAACTGTAGTTTTTGAAGGCGAGGCAAAGTACGAAACCTTAGATGTTGAAACGCTAAAGCATTATGCCGAAGATGCAGGTAAGTCTCAGGAGGAAATCGATGCAATTACAGAGCCTGAAACCAAGCTTACATTTGTAGCTACAGGAGTACAGATTTCCGAGAAATAAAATTTTCCTAGGTATTAAGGGGTTTTATTATCCTCGAAACCACATTATATGAGTGCAATCTGAACAAATAAAGCAGGTTGCACTTTTATTTGCCCAATCTACATTAAAAAAAGAAGCAACGGCTGTATTTAATTGTGCCTGTTGTGCCCAAAAAAGCGAATTTTTGCAAACAGGACAACTTAGCTGGTTGCCTTTTACTTCTACAGTTTGGGGTTCTGTGTTATTCTTACTCGATAGTATTCCCATGGTGTTTAGCGGTATAATGTTGAGTTAAAAATAATAGTTTTGATAATAGACTCTGAGACAACCCTGATCCCACTAGAACACATAAGCGAAATTTACCCCATACACCCAGCCTTCGAACAACCGTGTATGATCCCAACTTAAGGTAGGTAAAACCATCCAGTTCTTATTTTTCATGGCAAGCTTATACTCCAGGCTTAATTTAAAAAGCCCAAGATTCTCACTTTTCTCAAGCTCAACACCGTAACCGGCAGAGACAATCAAGCCTTTATATACTCTAAAGTATACCGCAGGAAGCACAAGGAAGGCGCTTTCCCGTTCAACTTCAGAAACAATATTGCCACTTTCTCCCTTCTGAATAATATGTGAGCCAACTTCTACTTCAGCTATGAGACCAATACCAATATTTTTATGGACTTCACGCACATATTCAATACCAATGGTAGGTAAGTTGAAACCAGAAGGTGTGATGATCGTATTACCGACAAAAAGACCCATTATGTTTTTATGTTTGAGAGAATGGCTATCAATATTTTTATTTTCATGTTGAGCCAATAACGGATTTGAAGCCAGTATTACTACCGCTATAATTATCAGGTTGCGGTTCATCGCCAAGAGGTTAATTTTTTCAGCCATGAAGGTCGGTATCATGGCCTTAAACTCCTATGATATATGTCATTAGACGGTTAAAAATAGATGTTTTTGCCCCTTTTTTTGATGTGTTTTGTCACCTCCCTACCTTTTTGGATTCACTAAAACCGAAATTAGTAAATTGCCTTTGAATTAATACACCATTTAGGATATCATCTGATTTAGTAACTTTAAGCTTTTTGTGACCAAATTATTCGCATAAAGAACTATAGAAGAAATGGAAATTACACCTACCTTGAAAAAAGAGCGAATCCACTCACTGGATGTATTAAGAGGGTTTGCGGTATTGGGAATCCTAATAATGAATATCCAGAGTTTTGCCATGCCAGAGGCAGCCTATTTAAACCCGATGGCCTACGGTAGTATGGAGGGAGGCAATCAATGGGTATGGATGTTAAGTCACATTTTTGCCGACCAGAAATTTATGACCATCTTCTCGATTCTATTTGGGGCCGGCGTAATTTTATTTACAGACAACGTAACAAAAAGGAGTGGAAAATCTGCTGCTCTGCATTACAGAAGAACATTCTGGCTTTTGGTAATTGGCCTCGTTCATGCCCATATTATTTGGCATGGAGATATCCTCGTAGCTTATGCCATTTGTGCATTGTTTGTTTATCTTTTTAGAAACAGTAAACCAAAGACATTGCTAATTCTTGGTATTGTAATTATCAGTATTCATACGTTTTTATACTTATTTATCGGGAATTCATTCGAATTTTGGTCGGAAGCGGATTTAGCAGAAACCAGCAATGCATGGCAGCCATCATCGGAAGCTATTCAAGAAGAGATTAATGCCTTTACGGGGTCCTGGGGTGAACAGTTTACCAAGCGGAGTGCAATTGCCAGCTTCATGGAAACGGGTGTCTTATTCATGATCTTTCTCTGGAGAGCCTCTGGATTGATGCTGGTTGGGATGGCCTTGTATAAATGGGGCGTGCTCTCTGCAGAACGTTCGACTAAGTTTTACCGCAATAGCTTTTTGATAAGTTGGGCAATAGGCTTACCTATTGTTATTTACGGGGTCGTTTTAAACTATCAACATAGCTGGTCTATGGAGTTTTCTATGTTCTTAGGTTCTCAGTATAACTATTGGGGAAGCCTCTTAGTAAGTTTTGGATTTATATCGTTGATTATGCTTCTAGTTAAATCACATAAAATGCAAGCTCTTAAATCAAGATTAGCGGCAGTAGGACAAATGGCTTTAACTAATTACTTAATGCAATCGATAATCTGTAGCCTTATTTTTTATGGCATTGGCTTTGGCCTGATTGGCCAGGTAGAACGTGTTTGGCAAATTGTTATCGTTCTGGGAATTTGGCTTGTGGAATTGATTTGGTCGAAACCGTGGTTAAATAATTACCAATTCGGCCCATTTGAATGGTTATGGAGATCATTGACTTACTTTAAACTACAGCCATTGAAGAAGAATAGGGGTGATTAACCTACGATAAGTCGTCTGCCGCTCAAACCAATACAACACCTTAATTATACTAAAAAAGCCCCATGCGGGGCTTTTTATAAAGTTATTAGCTGCAATGCTATTGCATATTCATCTTCTTACGCTCATGCTCATTAAGGTATATTTTCCTCATTCTAATCGACTTAGGAGTGACTTCAAGGTATTCATCTTTCTGAATATACTCCATAGCCTCCTCAAGAGAGAACTTAATTTTTGGAGCAATTTTTACGGCATCGTCACTACCCGATTTACGCATATTGGTTAATTGCTTGCCTTTGTTAATATTTACTTCCAGATCGTTGTCTCGAGAATGCTCACCAATCACCTGACCCTTATAAATTACGTCTCCCGGGTCTACAAAGAAAACACCTCTATCCTGCAATCGATTGATAGCAAATGCTGTCGATGGACCGCCGTCGATAGAGATCAGTGATCCCTTATTTCGTTGTGGGATATCACCCTTATACGGCGCATACTCTTTAAACCTATGCGTCATTACAGCTTCACCGGCGGTAGCAGTCATCATATTATTTCTTAGACCAATAATACCACGAGCGGGGATGTCGAACTCTAAATGTTGTACATCGCCTTTTGGTTCCATAATGGTCATTTCACCCTTGCGCTGAGTTACTAATTCAATCACCTTTCCTGATACATCTTCTGGTACATCTACCACCATATGCTCAATAGGTTCGTTCTTAACGCCATCAATTTCTTTAATCAGTACCTGTGGTTGGCCCACCTGAAGTTCATACCCTTCACGACGCATTGTTTCGATGAGTACCGATAGATGCAGGATTCCTCTTCCAAACACTAAAAATTTATCTTCCGAGTCGGTATCTTCAATCCGGAGAGCTAGATTCTTCTCAGTTTCTTTGTAAAGACGATCACGAAGATGTCTCGATGTTACAAACTTTCCTTCCTTACCAAAAAATGGTGAGTTGTTAATCGTAAAGAGCATACTCATCGTAGGCTCATCAATAGCAATTCTTTTGATTATATCCGGATTCTCAAAATCGGTAATCGTATCACCAATCTCGAAATCTTCAATACCTACTATAGCACAGATATCTCCCGCCTTCACTTCCGAAACCTTCTTCTTACCAAGGCCTTCGAATACATTAAGTTCTTTGATTTTAACTTTCTTAAGACTGCCATCGGACTTACTAAGCCCATAGGTGCTGCCTTCTTTCAATTCTCCTTGATAGACTCTACCGATAGCGATTCTCCCAACAAAGGAAGAATAATCCAAGGATGTAATTTGCATCTTAGGAACTCCGGCAACATAGGGTGCTTCAGGAATCTGAGCAACTATGGCATCGAGTAAAGGTAAAAGATTATCCGTTGGGTTGTTCCAATCTTCGCTCATCCAACCTTGCTTCGACGATCCATATAGCGTATGGAAATCGAGCTGATCTTCTGTGGCATCTAGTGCAAACATGAGATCAAAAACCTGTTCATGAACCTCATCAGGGCGACAATTCTCCTTATCGACCTTATTTACCACAACAATTGGCTTTAAACCAAGATCTAAAGCTTTGCCCAATACAAAACGTGTCTGCGGCATCGCACCCTCGAATGCATCTACTAATAATAAAACGCCATCGGCCATTTTTAAGACACGCTCTACCTCTCCACCAAAATCGGAGTGACCAGGTGTATCGATAATATTAATCTTTACGCCCTTATAAACGACAGAAACATTTTTCGATAAAATGGTTATCCCACGCTCACGCTCCAGGTCATTATTATCAAGAATAAGTTCATCACTCTCTTGTCCTTCTCGTATTAATTGAGAAGCATGAATAATTTTATCAACCAAGGTTGTTTTGCCGTGGTCGACGTGGGCAATTATTGCAATGTTTCTAATCGATGTCATAT
>CBDUMS010000074.1:0-18897 GCA_965368405.1 uncultured Cyclobacteriaceae bacterium | reverse complement strand
TAATACTAGAAATGGGGCCGTCAGGTGCTTTTCTGGCTGTGGCTGTGTCCATTGTATTGATTGCTACGGCCTTTATCCTGATGTTCAGGCGTGGTAAATGGAAAGAAGTTATGATCTAGCTATTGGCTCATTTAATTATTCAATATTCATAATATATTGATAGAAAGAGAATTATTATCAAGGCTCAAATAGTACATACTGAATTGCAGCGAACAATTCAGGCATTATTCCACTACCGTTACGAGTATGATATCCCATTAAAAAGCCCTATACTTGCAGCGATTTGAAGTTGGGATGAAGGCAATAAAGTACATATTGGCCGCTTTGGGCTTGACTATAACCATTGGCTTGGTTGTCTGGTACTCTGTCCCCTTTAAACAAATAAGCGTTGTCGATCCAGAACCGCTTGAGCTGCCGCTCATGGATACAACTCAGATTGAGTTTCCAGAAACCTATTTCGGTTATGTTGTGGATTCCATGGAGGTGATTAGAAAATCGGTGCTGCGCAATGATTTTTTAGCTAATATTCTTACCAAGTATAATGTTTCTTCCGAGACTATTCGTACGTTGACCGAGCGTACTCGAGGAGTTTTCGATATCCGTAAAATTGGTGTTCGAAAGCCGTATGATCTTATTTGCTATAACGATGAGAATCTTACAGCAAAAGCGATGATCTATTATCCAAACGAAATAGAATACGTAGTTTTTAATTTAGAGGATTCCATCTACGCCAAGCTAGGGGCTCGCGACGTGGTTACCAAGGAGCAGATGAGTAGCGGGATTATCACTAGTTCGTTGGCGCAAACCATGGATGAACAAGGACTCAAACCACAGCTAACGAATGATATGGCAGATATCTTTGCCTGGGAAGTTGACTTCTTTAGGCTTTACCCTGGCGATCGGTATAAGCTGGTTTATGATGAAAATTTTGTTGACGGTAAGTCGATAGGTTATGGTGATATTAAAGCGGCAATTTTTGAGCATGGGGATGAACAGTATTATGCATTCTATTATAATCAGGGTTCCGGAGTGGAGTATTTCGATGAGGAAGGGAAGAGTTTGCGGAAAACCTTTCTGAAGTACCCGGTAAAATTTAGTAGAATTTCATCTCGATACTCTGGGAGCAGATTTCACCCGGTACAAAAAAGATATAAATCACACAAAGGAACTGATTTCGCTGCACCACAGGGTACACCAATTCGAAGTGTAGGCGATGGTGTTGTAACCGAAGCCCGATATGGAAAATACAACGGGAATTATGTTAAAATCAAACATAACTCTGTTTACTCAACCCAGTATCTCCATATGGTAAAGATAAAGACTGGAATTAGACCTGGCACACGAGTTAAGCAGGGACAGGTTATCGGATATGTAGGGCATACAGGTCTTGCTAAAGGCAACCATGTTTGTTACCGATTCTGGAAATATGGGCAACAGGTAGATGCCCTGCGCGTAGATTTGCCTTCTTCTGAACCTGTTCAGGAAGAACGTTTTGCCGACTATAGTCAATTAGCAACCCAGTTAAAGTCCTCGCTCGATCAAATCCCATATCCGTTAGAGCCAGTTCCAGAAGTTTCTGGTAAATAACAGTAATTCTTGCTGGCAACTACCTCTTGAATAAAAAGTATATTCTTGAATCACCAACTATATTATGTTTGAGGTTCTTAATTTTCAATTTAATCTTAACTTATGAAATCAATTAAAAAACTCAATTTTGTTATTCTAGCGTGCATAGGTCTCTTTGTGGCTTCATGCACTCCACAGCAATCGAACGAAGAAGCGGAGCTAACAGAGGAAGAACTCATCAAAAAAGCTGAGGGAATCCACGAAAGAGTTATAACACTGGATACACATGATGATATTAACACGAATAATTTCGTAGAGGACCGAAATTATACGATGGATCTGGATAATCAGGTTACCCTGCCTAAAATGGAGAAAGGTGGGCTAGATGTAGCTTGGTTTATTGTTTATACAGGTCAGGGTGAATTGAATGAGGAAGGTTATGCCAGGGCCTATGAAAATGCCATGGATAAGTTTACAGCAATCCATCGTTTGGCCGAAGAGATTGCCCCCGATCGAATAGAACTGGCTTATACCTCCGACGATGTTCGTGAGATTGTGGCTTCGGGCAAAAAAGTGGCGATGATAGGGATAGAAAATGGCTACCCCATTGGGATGGACATTAGTAATGTTAAGAAGTTTGCTCAGCTTGGTGGTCGCTATATGTCCTTAGCCCATAACGGACACAGTCAATTAAGCGATTCGAATACAGGTGAACGAGACAGTGTTTGGCTGTATGACGGCTTAAGTGACCTCGGTAAGGAAGTTATTGGTGAAATGAATAAATGGGGTATGATGATCGATGTTTCACATCCGTCGAAAGAAGCCATGCGCGATATGATTGAGCTTACAAAAGCACCGATAATTGCTAGCCACTCAGCCTCCAGGGCCATGAACGACCATTCTAGAAATTTGGATGACGAACAATTAATGTGGTTAAAAGAAAATGGCGGAGTAGTTCAGACCGTTGCTTTTAGCAATTATGTAAACTCCGCAAAACATCAGGCTAATCGCGAAGCGATGAGAGCCGTAGAAGATTCTATTGCAGCAACAATAGGTTTTGTGCGTATGTCACGAAGTGAGGCTCGCCAATTAAGTGATGATGAGATCGAAACATACAGAGCTAAACTTGCTGAAATGCGCCGCCTGGCTGAACCGTTTAAGGATAAAGTGAATGCCATGGCTCCCCCAGTAGATGTAGCCGACTTCGTAGATCATATTGATTATATGGTCGACCTTATTGGTTTAGACCATGTTGGTATTTCTTCTGATTTTGACGGTGGCGGCGGTGTTTATGGATGGAATGATGCTTCAGAAACGTTTAATGTTACCATAGAACTCGTTCGCCGGGGCTATACCGAAGAAGAAATCGGTCAGCTTTGGAGCGGCAATCTATTGCGTGTGCTCGATGATGTTCAGCGCGTAGCAGCGGAATTACAGGCTGCAGAATAAACAATGAAACGACGAAAAAGGCAGGTGAGTTCACTTGCCTTTTTTATGTCAAAACCTAGAAGCGATAGGCCGCCTTCTGTAGATCATTCACAGAATTAAAAGGCTTAGAAGGCTTTAGATATGTTGCTAAAAACTTATAGATTTTGAGCCTTATTTCCTTTGCCACTTTAGTATCCATTCTATCGAAAGAATGACCACCGGGAACGTCTTCATAAATCTCATACTCAAACTTTTTACCATCGGCCTTTAGCGATTTAATAAGATGTTCAACTTCCAATACGTTTACGTCGGCATCGATGGTATTGGTATGGATAAGTAAAGGGGTGTTTTTCATCTTATGAGTGTTCCATGCTGGCGAGCGTTTGCGATATTCCTCTACGTCCTGGTAAGCCGTTTTGCCAATATGGTAATCGGCCGAATATAGATTACGGTATCCCTGGGTTTTATATCCCATCCGTGCAATCACATCGCTTACAGGGACTCCAGCATAGGCTACCTTATAATCGTTTGGATGATCAAAAATATTAAAGAGCGTAATTAGTCCACCATGGCTCCAGCCCATGATTCCAACACGATTTTTATCTACTACAGAATAGTTCTCTAGCATATACTCCTTGCTGGCATAAACATCTTCAGTCTCGAGCCCACCATAATCAATTTTACGGTACATAGAGCCACCGTAACCGGTGCTACCACGGTATTCTGCAGCGACAACAATATATTCTTGCGCCATTAACTCACGAATAATATGCGTGTAATAGGTATTAAAATCGCTATGCACACCACCATGAGGAAAAACAATAAGCGGGTACTTTTTGTTTGGATCTATCGACTTGGGAATGAAAACATACGACCAGAATTTAACAGGATTACCGGCACCCTGCGCCGTTGGATTTTTTTCTTTACGCAAGGGAGGCCCCGTCATGTAGACCTTATCGACGTAGGCCACATCGCCTACTTTTGTAACCCAAAGTTGATCATCGATCATTTTCTCAACAACATCGAGCCTATGCCGCAACATATCGTTTTGACTTTCCAGCTTCTTAACGACATCTTCCAGATTTGTTTCCTGGCCAACGGCTACAGTGACAAAGATTGCCATAGCTATAGTAAATAATGCTTTCTTCATAAGTTGAATAGTTTGAACTCAGGTAAAATGTAATCCATATTTATTAAACCTAAAATTAGAATTATTTAAATAGTCGTTCAACGAACTTGAACGGTAGTAGAATTGATATTTGGGCCTGAATACCTAGCTTTACTATCAAATCAACACCATGCATCTAAATAAACTAATTGTATTCCTGCTTTTATTGGTGGTCTCATCTGCGATGGGACAAAATATTGGCAATGGCAGGACAACAATTAAAGTGCTTTCATTTAATATTTTGCATGGAGCAACCACAAAAGGCGATTTTGATCTAGATGCGATTGCAAAAGTGATTATTGAGGCCGATCCTGATTTTGTGGCCTTACAAGAGGTTGACTTTAAAACTAACCGGGCCCGCCAATATGATCTGGCGACAGAGTTAGGGTGGCGATCTAAATTGGCTCCTCTTTTTGCCAGCGCAATGCCCTATGATGGAGGAGAGTATGGCGAGGCAATTTTGTCACGCTATGCGATTATTTCTTCAAGAAAAGTCAGCCTTCCCTATACTCCGGGAAATGAACCGCGCGCTGCATTAGAAATTACAACAGTGTTGCCATCTGGAGACACAATTAGTATTATTGGCACCCATCTTGACCATCTAAAGGAAGACACTGATCGGTTTGCTCAAGCCCAGAGGATCAATGAGGTTTTTCAAAAAAATCCTTTCCCAACTATTCTCGCAGGAGATCTTAATGATATTCCCGGGAGTAGGACAATTTCTAAACTCGAAGAAGTGTGGGCGTCAACTTATGACCGCTCGAATCCTCAACCAACATATTCTTCGATAAACCCTACCAAAAAGATTGACTATGTTATGTACTTACCGAATAAACGTTGGGAAGTGATTTCTACTCAAGTTATTCAAGATTCTATAGCTTCAGATCACTGTGCCTATCTGGTTACTTTAAGCCTTCAAAAAAAATAAGTATTACTGAAAGACGAAGCCATTTGGTCCAACTCCAGCACTAAAACTGTCGATAATCTCACTTTGATTATAGCGAATAATGGTACCGTTGCCTTGAAAAGCATTGCTATTGGCAACGTATATAATGTCGGTGGTTGGTTCGATGCCTAAGCCGTAGAGGTTTTGTCCTTTTATTAAAATAGAATTGGTGTCGGCTGTGGCATCAATACTAACTTTTTTAATCTGAGCCTCACCACCGAAGGGTGCCGATAGATAATATAACTCATCACCCGCGGTGTTTGCGACGAGCGACTTGGCAGAAGCGGCAATTTCAAAGGTTTTGAGGGTATTCCCATTAGTTAGATCAAGTTGCAGGAGTGAAGATCCTGAGGCAAAGGAGCTCGCCAACACCCATAGCTTGTTGTTTTTGTCAATGACAAAACCAGTGGGGCCCTGGGCAACTTCGATAGACTTGACTACAGTATCAGTTGAGGTGTCTATCTGATCTAGGGTATTTGAAAAACTATTAGCAACCAGAACATCTGCTCCTGAATTGATTAGGGCCTCTGCGCCGCTTCCAACGGGCACCGTGCTTATAATCTCATACGTGGAAAGATCAACTACGGCCACATAAGAATCATTAAGATTGAAATTTTCATCGAACATACCCCAATTAGAAATATACCCCTTGCCATTATTTATAGTCATATATCGAGGAGTGCTCAGGCCATTATCGATGGTAGCGATGGATTCAAAACTATTGGCGTCAACCACTTGAATAACGCTGCCTAATTGGTCTATTAGAAAGGCTGTGTTTTCATAGACATACATCGATTGTAAAATTCCTCCCGGAGAAACGCCATTCGCAGTATTGAAAATATCTTGCGTTACAGATTCGGCGGCTTCGTCGTAAAACCCAATAGAGCCATTTGACTCCGAAAAATTGCCTTCATTAATAATAAATACACCTTCACTGAACTTGCCTTTGGGAGTGGGCTCATCGCTGCTGCAACTGATAATGGTTAAACTTATAAATAAGACGGTTAATAGCTGTTTGAGAGTCATGGATTAGGGTTTATGGTATGAGATTGTTATTCCTGCTAAAAAATTAATTCCAGGCATTGCCTTGTTCACAACACTCTGATATGAGGTATTTAGAAGGTTATTAATGCTAAGATTACCCGTAAAACGGTATTTGTTCAGGTTAATGGTTTTGGAAGCACGAAGATTGATTAGGCTATAGGCAGGTAAAGATGATTCGTTATCGGAGGTAGTGAATCGCTCGCCAGTAAAATCGGTATTCAAAACAAATTGCCAATTTTGCCAGCTTGCTTGTGCGGTTAGATTGGCTTTATGAACGGGAACATAGCTTAGCTGTTTGTTCACGGATCGATCGAAATCATCGATACCAGTGCGGTTTATTGAATGGGTTAGCGCATAGGTACCTCCCCACGTTACTTTTACATCTGCCAAATTGTGGGTCATCGAACCCGTAGCTTCGATACCATAAACATCGACTTCTCTAATGTTTTGGGGTGACCAAAATGAACCTGCGGGTTGCCATATTATCCAGTTATTTACCCACATGCGATAGCCGGTTAGGCTGTAGTTGAATTCTATGATGCCACTGCGTGTGCCACTTACACCTACTTCTGCCGAATAGGATTCTTCCGGTACTAGATTTAAGTTTCCGCCCGGTTGCCAGTATAATTCATTAAGGGTTGGTAAGCGGAACCCTTTGGCTACTAACGAATTTATTTCGAATGTGGAGGTCTTATTTCGGACTATATAAAACTCGGCGCCCAACGAAGGAGCAAGCGGAGCGGTAAAAACAGGATGGAAACCCTGACGAAGATTGAGACTTAAGAGTAGCCAAGAAGCAGGGGTATAAACAGTGCCCAGCCAAAGATTGCTCCTGTATTCCTGAGTTTGATTGTCTCCAAAAAATGGCGAAAAGACCTTAATGTCGGCATAGTCACCTGCAAGGTTTAGCTTAAGCCCGGGAATTAAAGGTTGTTCAATTTCTGCCCGGACTACTTGTTGTTTAGATTGGGTGGATTGGTCATTAAAAGCAATATTATCGTCTAGATACGCATACTGGACTTTAGCTCTGGTTCGGTTCCCCTTGTATTGGTAGGCAATTCGTATCCTACCGTTTATGTCGTCTTGTCGGTCTGACACGGATGTGTTCATGCTGGGCTGTAGATTGCGAGAAGCATCTAGATATTGGCCAGATAGTTGAACTTCACTCTTTTCACTAAGTTGTACAGCAGATTCTATAGCAATACCGGCTATTTGAAAAGAGGCATTTTGTTGCTGCTCCCTGGGCTCACCCAACTTTGTTAGATTACGATAACTAAAGTCGTTATCAGAGGAATTCAGAAATCCATTTACATTTATATAGAAATTATTGTTGGCGTAATTGGCCTTTATCTGGGTATTGGAAGTACCGTAAGAGCCTAGATATTGCGAAAATTGCATCCCAGTACCAGATCTTGGTTTTAACATTCCTAAGGCAACAGTACCACCCAAAGCACCACTACCGTATAACGAAGTGCCAGTGCCAGGCTGAATGATAATTTGGTCATTCAGTGCGAGGGGTAAGACAGAAAAATCTGATTGGCCTAGCATAGGATATGAAATATTAATGCCATGCCAAAGAACAGCCGTATGCTCGGGGCCTGTTCCTCGAAAAGAAATACTAGAGAGCATTCCGTTACCGTGCGCCTTGATATGTGCGCCCGTATAGTTTCGAATAATATCTGCGAGTGTTCCGGCTTGTTCAACTTGCAGCAGAGCACTATCGATTTTTTGAGAGGAAGACCCTATGGCGTAATCTGAGATTCGCGCTGTTCGGATTTCTACTTCTTGTAGGTTAACAATGGGTAATTCTTGCGCAGCCAGGTGGCTAGGCACAGCCCATAATAATGGCCAAAGAGCCACAGAACACACAAAAATTAGTTTTCTTGCCATAATCGCTGCTTTTCAACCCGAAAGCATTAATACGGGTAGTACCTGGCAGGTCTCCTGGCTTGGTTGAGTGATTACGCCTTCCCAACGACATATTGCCGTCAGTGGCTAAGATGGTAATCACCATTATTCAACCTTACAGTTGCGGGGACAGCTTCCGATTCTCACGGAATTCCCAATTATTTCTCCTGAAAAATTCAGGAATGAAACCAAATACGATACGAAGGTAGATTGACTTCGAGCAATAGTCAAGATAAGTCCTGTTTATTATTTTTAGAATACTCTAAAAATATAATTAGAACAATATCAATAAAAAATTAGAATAGATTAAAATAGTTTTTACCTTTGTATAATGCGTATTTGGGCAATTATATTCTGTACTCTACTTGTGCTTACCACTTCGGGCGTTTCGTTTAGTCAGGAGCTGGTAGAAGGCCAGGTAATTTCAGCAAATAATGAACCTGTTCCGTTTGCCAATGTGGTTTTGGAAGGCGATCGCCAAGGAACCTACACCGATGCTGACGGTAAATTTAGCTTCCTTAGGCCCACAGACCCATCAAGTATACTGGTCATTACCTCAATTGGTTATTTTAAGTTTCGCGCAAAGCTGGATACCTTGTCGGGCTATCCGAATGCTATTGCTGTTCAATTGAAGAGTGCTCAAACCGAACTTAACTCCGTTGTTGTTACAGGCAGCATGAAGCAAACATTTGTAAAGGAATCTCCTGTAAAAGTTGAGGTGTTAACGAGCACCTTTCTTGCGAAGTCGCCAACCAATAATGTAGTTGAAGCACTACAAACCGTGAATGGTGTTCAGGAGCAGGTAAATTGTGGCGTATGCGGCACCAACGATATTCATATTAATGGTATGGAAGGTCCGTACACGCTAATGCTAATCGATGGTATGCCTATAATGAGTTCACTCGCTTCGGTATATGGTTTCAATGGTATTCCTACATCATTAATAGAGCGTGTAGAAATAATCAAAGGGCCTTCGTCCACCCTATATGGCACAGAAGCAGTTGGAGGTGTAATAAATATAATTACAAAATCGGCGTTGAATGCTCCAAAGCTGGTACTCAATAGTTTTGCCACTACCCACGGCGAGTACAACCTCGATGCAGGCTTTAAATTTAAGCCTAACGAAAAAACAGATGTAAGCCTCGGCATGAACGGATATTGGAATCAGTTTAGGTTCGATATGAATAATGATAACTTCACGGATATCCCACTTAATAAGCGCTTAACAGTTTATAATAAATGGCAAGTTCAGCGAGATGGGTATGACCCATTTGCACTGGCATTCAGATTTTATACGGAAGACCGTTTTGGTGGGGTAATGCAATGGCAACCCGAGGACCGGGGCAGTAGCACGATTTATGGTGAATCAATAAAAACTAATCGTATCGAGGTAATTGGTGATTATCAACTGCCTATTTCTTCGCAAAAAATTAAGTTGAATTACTCCTACACCTACCATCATCAAAATAGCTTTTATGGCAATACGAACTACAAGGCAGAACAAGCTGTGTTATTTGCAAACCTCCTTTGGGAAAAAGAACTAGCAAAACATTCGCTCCTTACTGGTTTAACCGTTAGAAATGATGTTTATAATGATAATTCACTTGCAGACTCTTACTCTAATCGTTGGACTCCCGGTATCTTTTTTCAAGACGAGTGGAAGGTTAATCGTGGTGTAAGCGTTCTTTCAGGGATTCGCTTCGATTATCATAAAGATCATGGGATTATCGTTTCTCCTCGGCTAAACCTAAAACAAGCACTTGGTGATTATACCAGTATTCGATTAAATATGGGGACCGGCTTTAGGAAGGTAAACCTGTTTACCGAAGACCATGCCGCTTTAACGGGTTCGCGGCAGATTTTAATTGCCAGCGAATTACAACCCGAACGGTCTTTAAATGTTAATCTAAATTTGAACCATGTATTCATCCTCGGTGAAACAACAGGGACTGTTGATTTAGATGGTTTCTATACCTATTTCGATAATAAAATTGTTCCTGATTATGAGACGGATCCAAACTTCATCATATATGATAATCTCGGGGGGTACGGTATTACTCGCGGAGTCTCTTTATCCATGAGCCAGTCGTTTACTTTTCCATTGAACTACAGCCTTGGATTTACAATTCAGGATGTTTATGAAGTGGAAGAAATTCAGGCTGATGGATCGGAAGCCAAGATTCCTCAGTTGTTTGCGCCTGTATTTAGTGGGGTGTTTAGCTTAGGCTATGAATACCGGCCATGGCAAATTTCTATCGATTATACGGGTAAGCTGATGGGCCCTCAGAATTTACCTACCTATAATGCTCCATACCAACGGCCCGATACTTCGCCCTGGTATTCCATCCACAATATGCAGATCACAAAGAAGATCACCCCAAAGTTTGAAACCTATCTTGCAATAAAGAACATCTTTAACTGGACTCAGGATAGCCCTTTAATTGCTCCAGAAGATCCTTTTGGCCCCAATTTCGACACAGCCTATGCTTGGGGGCCGCTACAGCCCAGAAGATTCTTGCTTGGGCTGCGATTTACGATTGAATAACATCTTATTATCTACGTTTTGTACCTGCTTATGGTACCTTTGTGGCGCTTATGAAATTTCAACGGTGGCTACATAAATTTCTCGTTTGGCGTATTAAACATGTGCGCGATCGAAATTTCCTGATTTATCTTGGGATCCTTATCGGATTGGTATCGGGCCTTGCCGCGGTGATTCTGAAAAGTAGCGTTCATTGGATTCAATCATCGCTGGCCGATATAGCCTACGGAGATTTCGATTATCTTTTTTATATTGTTTATCCTCTACTGGGTATAATTTTCACAGTTCTCTTTACAAAGTACTTTGTGAAAGAAACGATGGGGCATGGGATAACATCTATTCTCTATAGTATCTCTAAGAAGTCAAGTATCCTATCAAGAACTAAGATGTATTCCCGTATGGTAACGAGTGCCATTACGGTAGGATTTGGGGGGTCTGTCGGATTAGAGGCCCCTATTGTTCTTACAGGATCTGCCATCGGATCTAACTTAGGAAGGCTCGTCCATCTGAACTATAAAAAAAGAACCTTATTAATTGGTTGTGGGGCGGCTGGGGCAATTTCAGCTATCTTTAATTCTCCTGTCGCTGGGGTGATATTTGCCATCGAGGTGCTATTAACGGATGTAAGCATTGCTATGTTTATCCCCCTTTTAATATCCTCGGTATTCGGCTCGCTACTTTCGAAAATGCTCTTAGGCGATGATATCTTATTTTCATTTCAATTAACAGACACCTACCAATTAAATGATTTCCCCTTTATTATCTTACTAGGCGTAGTTGCCGGCCTGTTATCGGTTTACTTTACACGAACAACCTACTGGGTCGAGGGTAAATTAGCCAATATTAAAGGCTCTGTTAAGCGTGCTTTAGTGGGTGGTATGGGACTTGGCCTACTGATCTTATTATTAAGTCCATTATACGGTGAAGGTTATGAAACCATCAAGGCGCTATTGCATGGAACACAATCGGAGCTATTAAGTCTGGGGGGGTTAGATATTCCTAAGAACCAGATTTATATGATCCTGTTTTTTGTAGCCGTAATTTTATTTAAACCCGTAGCATCGGCACTTACGATTGGTGCGGGAGGCAGTGGAGGTATTTTTGCTCCTTCGTTGTTTATTGGAGGTGTTACTGGTTTTGTCTTTGCCTCATCGGTGAACTTTATTACTGGAAGCAATTTGCTGAGCGTAAGTAATTTTACGCTGATTGGCATGAGTGGCCTTATGAGCGGCATCCTTCATGCACCGCTTACAGCAATATTTTTAATCGCAGAAATAACGAGTGGCTATACCTTGTTTGTTCCTTTGATGTTGGTTTCTGCCATTGCCTATAGTACCGCGATTTATTTCGAAAGTCATTCATTATATGCCAAGCACCTGGCCTTGAAAGGAGATTTAATTCCGGCCGATAAGGATAAGCGAGTATTGAGAGAAATTCTTATCGATAAGGTAATAGAAACAGACCTCTTAAAGGTTGCGCCCGAAGCTACACTAGGAGAGCTCGTCGGGATTGTACGAAAGTCGAAACGAAATCTTTTTCCCGTTGTAAATAGTAAGGGAGAACTCGTTGGCATCCTAACACTCGATGATATCCGCAACATCATGTTCGATCACGGCAAATACGATGATGTTTTTGTTAACTCCCTCATGCACACGCCTCCAGCAAGTGTGTCGCCTCATGAAAATATGCAATCGGTGATGGCTAAATTCGAAGCCACTGGAGCCTGGAATTTACCGGTCTTAGACAACGGAATCTATGTTGGCTTCCTATCGAAATCGAGGATATTTAATACCTATCGCAATAAGCTGCGGAGACAGAATATTGTATAAATTTTAGAGGTAAAATTACCTGAGTGCAATTTTTATGGAAGTGGTTAGTTAAGAATATTAAAATGCAAAAAAGGGCAATAAATGGCCATATTCCACTATTATTTAAATCTTATCCACAAAATCTCAAAAATTTGATTTATGCATAAAATACACATAATCAATAAGTTATACTATTTACCTTAATTTTTGTTGATAAGTATTTAGTATTGTTTATAACTGTTCCCAAAATGGGAATATCTAGTTATATTACAATTTCATATAGAATAGTGGGAAAATTCTCGTGTTACTGCTTTCAGTTTGCCACCAACGGTTCAGGCTAATTTTGGTGATGTTCCGGAAAAAGAAATGCTTGATAAAAAAGTATATTTCTGTAAAAAGCTTGATTGTGAGTAATTTAGTAAATTTGAAATTGGAATAGTTATCTAATTCTTGAATTTGTACAATTTAAAAAGTTTAACGTGAAGGATATATCTAAGTTGTTGTTGCTGAGTATTTTAATAATATGGCAGGGCTGTTCAAAGCCAAAAGAGCGTGTAGAGGTTGTTCAAATTGAGGGACTCAAAAACCTGATAGCCGAGGACGGACACGAAGTACACATAATAAATTTTTGGGCAACTTGGTGTAAGCCATGTGTAAAAGAAATGCCACAATTTATTGCGTTAGCCGAGCAGTATCCAGAGGTTTCCTTAAGCCTGGTATCACTCGATTTTATCGACAACCTTGAGAGTAAGGTTATCCCCTACTTGGATAAAAATGAAATTACGGAGCGGGTTCTTCTAATGGAAGAAGTTGACTATAATCTTTGGATCGACATGGTGGATTCGACATGGTCGGGTGCTATACCGGCTACTCTAATTATTGAGCCATCGACCGGTAGAAGAATTTTTCTTGAAAAAGAGTTTGAAAATGACGAACTTGAAAAGGATTATCTAAAATTTACTAAACGCTAGAAATTATGTTTAAAGTATTAACTACAATTTTATTGTCTACAATGCTTCTCGCAGGGAGCACAGAAAAGTCGGGTTATACCGTTGGAGATAAGGCCATTGATTTTAACCTCAAAAATGTTGATGGGAAAATGATTTCCATGGCAGGGAATGCTGCGAATAAGGGTTACATCGTGATTTTCACCTGCAATACGTGCCCTTATTCAGTTGCTTATGAGGACAGAATTATTGATTTGCACAATAAATATGCACCATCAGGCTACCCGGTTATTGCCATTAACCCTAATGATCCTATTGTTCAACCCGGTGATTCTTTCGAAAAGATGCAGGTTAGAGCAAAGGAAAAGGAGTTTCCATTTCCTTATGTATTTGATGCAACACAGGATATAACAATTGCATACGGTGCAACGAATACACCTCATGTTTACATTTTAAATAAGGAAAACAGTGACTTCATTGTAAAATATGTTGGTGCAATCGACAATAATTCACGTGACGCAAGCGCTGTTACAAAGAAGTATGTCGAGGACGCAATGAGTGCACTAATGGCAAGCAAGCCAGTTGAGACCACTTCTACAAAGGCTATTGGTTGTACGATTAAATGGTCTGAAGCCAGTAAGAAGAAAAGAGCCGAAATGTAATTATTTGATTCGCTCTAAAATTATTGAAACCGTAACACTGTCGTTGGCCAACATTGCGTTAAACTCATCGGCAGTTGGTTTCACTATAATTGAAATTTCTTGGCCCTGGCCTACCTTGGTACCGCTAGTTTCAGCAACAAAAGGTTCTATATAGGTTTCGCTATTAATGATAAAGGAAGTTGCTTTAACAAAGCCACAACCTTTGTCTTCTAAAACATAGGTTTGCCAGTTGCCTTTTTTAGTATCGCCTTGCGTAACCAGTTTGTTTACAACATAGCGGTTGCCTAATTTTTTAATAATAACGGAATCTGACAAGTAAGCCTTGCCATCGTCGCCAGAAACAAAGTTGTCTCCAATTTCCATTACCGTTTCTTCATTTAAGATTACAAAGGAGAATTGACCTTGAAGCTCTTCAGGAATCTCTTTTAGGGCCTTAGCCCCTAATGGTTGGGGATCCTGAAATATGACTTCGGTGCATGACGTAAATACGATTATGGCTAAAACAAGTGGGATTAAATTTTTCATGATTATGAGTTATGAGATGGGTGAAAACTGTTCGGTCATTTTATGATTGCACTGTTTATATCTACAATTTACCAATATGAAAGAAGATACAGTAATCATTTAACGAATTTATTGCCAATTTGTGATGAATATTACTGTATCAATCGAGCCTAAAGCGCTATTTTTACATTCCTAATTTCTTAATCATTATGGCGAAAATAATCTACACAAAAACAGACGAAGCTCCGGCTTTAGCAACCTATTCTTTGCTTCCTATTGTAAAAGCTTTTACAACCGTAGCGGGGGTAGAGGTTGAAACACGAGATATTTCTTTGGCGGGCAGAATCCTGGCTAATTTTTCTGATTACTTAACCTCAGAACAGCAACAAAATGATGCGCTGGCAGAGCTTGGTGATTTAGCGAAGACACCAGAAGCAAACATAATTAAGTTGCCAAATATTTCCGCTTCGATTCCACAGCTTCAAGCGGCGATAAAAGAACTCCAATCTCAGGGGTATAAGCTTCCAGACTATCCTTCTGAGCCCAAATCAGAAGACGAAAAAGAAATAAAGACCAGGTATGCCAAAGTATTAGGCAGTGCTGTTAACCCTGTATTGCGTGAAGGCAACTCAGATCGTAGGGCACCAAAAGCGGTGAAGAATTACGCCCGAAAGCATCCTCACTCTATGGGAGCATGGAGCAGCGACTCAAAAACGCATGTATCGAGCATGTCGAAGAATGACTTTTTTGGATCGGAGAAATCTACAACAGTGGAGAAAGACTGCAAGGTTAAGATTGAGTTCGCAGACAGATCCGGTAATAAAAAACTACTGAAGTCAGACTTCGCCATATTAGTGGGAGAAATAATTGATGCCTCAGTGATGAATATGCAAAGCTTGAAGGAGTTTTTTGCTGAGCAAATTGAAGATGCCAAAAAGAAAAACGTACTCTTCTCAGTTCATTTAAAGGCTACGATGATGAAGGTCTCTGATCCAATAATTTTTGGAGCAGTAGTAGCCGTATTCTTTAAAGAGGTATTTGAAAAATATGCTGAACTGTTTGAAGAATTAGGTATTAATCCGAATAATGGGCTGGGAGATTTGTATGCCAAGCTAAAGGGTCATGCTAAAGAGGCTGAAGTTATTGCCGCTATCGAACAGGTTTATAAAGATGGACCAGATTTGGCCATGGTAAATTCAGATAAAGGGATAACTAATTTACATGTACCTAGTGATGTAATTATCGATGCTTCCATGCCAGCCATGATCAGAACTTCTGGTCAGATGTGGAATGCTGATGGCCAACAGCAAGACGCCAAAGCCGTAATTCCCGATCGCTGTTACTCTGGAGTATACCAGGCGGTGATTGATGACTGTAAACTTAATGGGGCATACGATCCGGCTACTATGGGGAGCGTTCCTAATGTAGGTCTTATGGCTCAAAAAGCAGAAGAATATGGCTCGCACGATAAAACTTTTCAACTCGATGCAGCCGGAACCATTCAGGTAATAGACGAAGAGGGCAAGGTGCTTCTCGAGCAATCAGTTGCCAAAGATGATGTGTTTCGTATGTGTCAGGTTAAGGATGCCCCTATTAAAGATTGGGTAAAATTAGCGGTTCGCCGAGCACGAGCTACAGGCTCGCCCGCCGTTTTTTGGCTTGATGAAAATCGTGCACACGATGCAGAATTAATTAAGAAAGTAAAAGCCTATTTACCTGAGCACGATACAGCTGGCTTAGAGATTTTAATAAAAGCACCACTCGAAGCAACCAAGTATTCTATCGAGCGAATCCGAAAAGGAGAAGATACAATATCAGTAACAGGCAATGTACTTCGCGATTACCTTACGGATTTATTTCCAATTCTTGAAGTAGGGACAAGTGCAAAAATGCTCTCGATCGTACCGCTGATGAACGGAGGTGGTTTATTTGAAACAGGAGCAGGAGGTTCAGCGCCGAAGCACGTACAGCAGTTTGTAGAAGAGGGCTATTTACGCTGGGATTCTCTGGGCGAGTTCCTAGCTCTGGCTGTTTCGCTGGAGCATTTAGCGGAAAATTTTGATAATCCGATTGCTAAAATTCTTTCGGAAACGTTGGATTCGGCAACAAGTAGATTGCTTGAAGAAAATAAGTCTCCTACCCGTAGGCTAGGAGGTATTGATAACCGAGGCTCGCATTTCTATCTCGCTTTATATTGGGCAGAAGAGTTGGCGAACCAGACCACCGACACTCAACTACAAGCTAAGTTTACGGCAGTAGCGAAAGCCTTGGCAGAAAATGAAGCTAAGATTAACGAAGAGTTAATTGGAGCACAAGGTCAACCGCAAGATATCGGAGGATATTATCAACCCGATGATAGTAAGGCGGGAGAAGCTATGCGCCCGAGTGCTACATTAAATAGCATTTTGAAGGACCTTCACCTGTAATTCTTGGTACCAAAAGAGGCATGATTGATTAAATCATGCCTCTTTTATTAGAGGTACCCAGCTTGCAGTCTACTCATCAACTGTCATCAGTTTAATACCCAGAGATACTTGAAAAACACTGTTTTTTCGGGTAGAGCCAGCATCTTGACTTAGATTACTAATTGGGATTACATACCTAACTGTAGCGTTTAATTTGCGATCCCATAATTCATAACCAACACCAACAGGAATGCCAAAATCGAAACCGTTGGTTTGATCTTTAACATCAAAATCTTCGAAGGAAGAATCGTTGTATTTAACCTTGGCGCTCATTAGAAAGCCCAACTGGATTCCTGCATGGACATTAAAGTTGTACCCAAGATTATAACGCGCCATGATGGGTAAGTTGATATACCATAAATTCAAGGATGTGCTAAAGCTATTGTCGTCTACTGGGGCGTGTCCTTGATAAGATAAAAGTAACTCCGCTTGCATCATTAAAAAGTAATCGAAGAATACTTCAGAATAAACACCGGCATGAAAAGCCGTTTTCATTTTATTGTCTGACTCATCACCTGAAATATTGGCAAAATTCAGACCACCTTTCGCTCCAAATATCGGCTTCGGAGCACCTTGACCATAAACATTAGAGCTGCCTAACCCGACAGCCATAATTAAAAAAATTACTGTGAGTTTTCTCATTGCCATAGAAAATATGTGCAAAGTAAATTTACAAATTAATCCTGGAATTGTACCTGAGAAAAGGGCCTACTTTAAACAGTTCTGTGCGCGAGGTTATTTACAAATTCAATCATTAAATCTGCCCTGTCGGAACCAATGGTATGCATGGTGTCATTAAAATTGTTCAAATGCATTTCAATTTCTTCCTGTACAATTTTTGGAATAGAATACTTGTTGTAAAGACCTTCTACAATTTTTACCTTCTCTTCGTTAGAAATATTAGTTTCTCCCAGGGTATTAACTAATAGCGCATAATCTTCTGCGTCGGCCAGCTCGAGTGTTTTTACCAGAAGCAAGGTTTTCTTGGCATTAATAATATCACCACCGGCTATTTTGCCAAACTTCTCGCCGCCATAGAGATCTAACAGGTCATCTTGAAGCTGAAAAGCCAGGCCCAGATGCACACCGGCATCATAGAGACTCATGCATACACCTTCTTTGGCACCGGCAAGTTGTCCGCCTAACTGCAAGCTGAATCCAAAAAGAACGGATGTCTTGAGCCTGATCATGTTCATATACTCCTTTTCGGTAACAGCATTATCCTGTAGAGACCTTTGTTCAAAGTCCATGTCGAACTGTTGGCCTTCACATACTTCTAATGCGGTTCTATTAAACGCTTTTAATACACCAAGCAGTTTGTCAGCATCGATCGATTCCAATAGTTCGTAGGCTTTTACAAGCATGCCATCACCGGAAAGAATCGCGACGTTATTGTTCCACTTTTCGTGTACAGTTGCTTTGCCACGTCGAACCGGGGCTTTGTCCATGATGTCATCGTGAATAAGCGAAAAATTATGAAAAAGCTCAATACATAAGGAAGGAGCAACGGCCTTGCTAAGGTCATCGGAAAAAAGATTATAACTCATTAGGGCCAGCAATGGTCGTAGCCTTTTGCCGCCCAGTTCCACTATATATCTCATGGGCTCATAGAGCCGTTCAGGAGAATTTGGGTAAGAAATCTTATGTAATTCACTTACAATGATTTCGGAGATTTCCTTGGGTACTAAGGGGTTCTTCATATTACAAAACTAAGATCAATCGTTCTTCGATCGATATCGGTATCAATTACTTTCACTTTACATTTATCGCCGAGTGAGACTATTCGCTTATTCGAGCGACCAATAATGCGCATATTATCTTCATCGAACTCATAAAAGTCGTCATTCATTTCACTCATTCTTACCAGTCCTTCGCATTTTGTTTCTACTATTTCAACAAAAACGCCCCA
>CBDUMS010000073.1:0-19689 GCA_965368405.1 uncultured Cyclobacteriaceae bacterium | reverse complement strand
GTATATATTATCATACCATACATTCGTTAAATTGGCTGTAGTTATGCCAATTTGAGCGATATCGCTTCTAGTCAGATTGCCTCCGACTACACCTCCTAGAGCCGTAATGTCAACATCTACAGAAACCCATTGACCGGCTACTATACCCGGTGTTGTACCGGTATTGATGTTAACCTCTAATGCAGAAGCTTCGCCACCACCACCGGCAAAATCAACTAATTTAACATTGAAAACATCTCCGACTAGGTCGGTATCGTCTGTATAAAAGTCGAAATGAATATTGGTATATGCTGATAGATCTTGTCTTCCACTGGAGAAATCGATTCCATGGCAATCTATGCCCGTATTCTTTTGCAAGGTGTTGTTACCAGCAATCATTACTCCTGTAACTGCCGCTCCGCCACACCAGCCGGCATCGAAATTATCAAAGGCTATGTCCGTATAGGCATCGCTATAAACAGAAACTACATCAGCAGGATCTACCGTTGGAGTAGGAGCTGCAGTAGTAGGACCAGAAGTTCCTCCACCAGAGCCGTAGAGTCTAAAATCGTCTATATAATAGGTTTCTACAACGTTAGAGTTTAATTCAAAGAATAGAATAATCTTATCATATTTACCACTTTCGCCAGGGGCAAAATCAAATGTGAGTTCTTCCCATGCATTGGCAGCAGATGTTACAACCGCAACTTCCTTATTAATACCATCATTCGTTTTATCCTCGAGTTTAACCAGGACGTTGGTTCCTGATACTGGCGACCATACTTTCAATTTAAAACCAGAATTGGCATTAAAATCAAATTTCGAGGCAAATTCAATTTGTGTATTGGCAAATTGCTGACCATCTCTGGAAATTTGTCCAGCCTGGCATGATTGGTTTACAGCGTTATCAAAATCAGGATTGGCAACATAACTATACGCCCCACCAAAAGAACCTATGGTACTTCCTGGATCAGTTTGAAAAGTTAGGTTAAGATCAGCCGCATCAAGTGATTGACTAGTTTCTGCCTGACATGTTCCACCACCAGCACTATAAAGCCTAAAATCGTCTATATAATAGGTTTCAACAACGTTAGAATTTAATTCAAAGAAGAGAATAATCTTATCGTATTTACCACTTTCGCCGGGGGCAAAATCAAAAGTGAGCTCTTCCCAAGCAGCAGCAGCCGATGTTACAACAGCTACTTCTTTATTAATTCCATCATTCGTTTTATCCTCAAGTTTAACAAGTACGTTGGTACCGCTAACTGGCGACCATACTTTCATTTTAAAACCAGAATTGGCATTAAAATCAAATTTCGATGCAAATTCAAATTGCGTATTGGCAAATTGCTGGCCATCCCTGGAAATTTGTCCGGCCTGGCATGATGAATTAACTGCATTATCAGTATCGGGATTGGCAACATAGCTATACGCTCCACCAAAGGAACCTATAGCAGTACCAGGATCTGTAAGGAAAGTTAGGTTAAAGTCAGTGGCGTCGAGCGATTGACTCATTTCGGCCATACATGGGCCACCACCACCGCCAGTATCCTTATAGAAATACATATTATCGACAAGAATATCTGTAATTGTTCCTGGCAAATCGGTGGCTGTACCATCCGTAATAAAGAAGATCTGCGCAAGATTTCCTCGTTGGGTTAACCCTGTAAAGGCACTAAATGGGATATCCAGACTAATCCATTGGTTACTGACAAGCGGTGGGATTGAATTAATTATATATTCACCACTAGAGTCATCTCCACCACCAAATGCTCCATCTGATCCAAAATCACCTAGCTCAATTTTAATAAAATCCCCCGCTGAAATTGGGTTTTCTATTTGGATATCGACGTGGAAATGGGTCATATCTGTAGCGTTTACTGTTGGATTTTTAAATTCAGTCGCTACAAAATTGAGCTCGCTGTACTTAATTATTTTATCCCCATCAATATCTATGTCATCTTCTCCAATTGTCGTTTGAAAAGGAGCGAAATATCCATTATAAAAATCGACAGGCACATTCGTGTAAGCATCACTAAATATTGAAATAACATCAGAGGCATCTCTATCTGGTACAGGAGCTGGAACAAACTCTCCAAGAGATTCAAGTGTAAGGGAACCAGCTGCATTTACGCCGCCTAATTTTGCGGTAATTTTTGCCATTCCTTTACCTACTACAGAGACCACTCCTAATTTGCTAACCTTGGCTACAGTCGTATCGCTTGATAGAAAGGTAAAGTATGCGGGTGCCGTAGTTACAGTTTGATCCCCACCATTCGCTAAATTGAATGTCTGAGTTAAACCAGTTAGTTGCGAGGTTACGCCAATAAAAGTTTGTTGCTCAACAGCCTCACCATTAAGAATAGCTGGCCTAGGCTGCGCAATTGTTCCTAGTTTTTCAAACTTAACTACATCAATCCAGATACTATAGCCATCCCCATCTTCGGGCCCTTCTGCAATAACAAAGAGTCCTTTTTCTTGAGTTAGCACAGAAGGATCTGGGATTGGAATGACATATTTTTGCCAGGCAGACGTGAGCTTAATACTTGTTGTCGCCGCATATTTGTCCTCAATAAAGTCATTGCCAAAGCCTACAAGGTCTATAGTTCCTGGCTTGGAACCGTATGCATAGAAGGTTAGTGCATCGTAACCGGTTAGATCTCTACCTCCGAGATCACGAAAAATTCCACCAGCGTAGGAGCCTTCTGGATCATCAACATTTGGGATATCAAATCTCATGGAAGATGAGCCAAGGATATTTTCGTAGCTGACATTATTATCTACGGTAAATGCTGTGAGTTTAGAATCGCCAAATGCGGCATATTCCAAGCCACCGCTAAAACCATCAATAAATACTTCGGCCGTACTTGGAAATGTTGCCGGAACTATGTCATCCTCTTTTCTTTTACAAGAAAAAGTCAGAAATAATATTAACGTTACTATTAATGCAAGATTGAGCTTTCTCATGCTATGTTTATTTTTTAAGATTCTTGTTTTCATTATTTACCAATATTAAAGTGTACATAGGTTCTAAACTCCCATTCAGAACCGTTAGGAAAGCCAACTGGGCTAATAATAGGAGCTGGTGCAAATGGGTCTGTTTCGTTAGGTAAATATCTTGGTGAATATTGGTTGAGTGATCGCCATGTAAACCGTACACCTAGCGCTGTGGAAGGCAAGATATACCAATCCTGTCTACCAACAGTAGTTGATAGATCTGCCATTAGCTGTAAGGGGAAGGTAAGGTTGAAATCTCGATGATAATCGAAAGGACCCCAATCATTCACTTTCACATGTGATGATAACTTTAGAGACTTATAAATCACCCTGATGTCTCCACCATATCGCTCGATGGTCCTTGGGTCGGAACCATTCGCCTGCCCATTTCCACCGTAAAGATTTGTGATTATCCCGAGCTCAGGGTTCAGTTTAGATACAATTCTTGCATAAACTTCCCACATATCAAGTGCAGGAGGAGTGCCATCTGCGGCAGTAGCTGTTCTTCCAGTCCCCGGAAAGATAACAGCGGCATCCTGCGCGGTAGGATGGTGACGATAAGCAAATCCAATGCTAGCTGCTAGCTCAGCGTCCTCCGATCTATCACTATCCCAATCATACATCCAGGTTCCTGGTGTAGGATCAAAAGTGAATAAAATCTCACCCCCAATAGTTTCACGATTAGCTCGAACTACAAAAGGATCGTCTAGAATGTTTCTAAGTCTTCCAGGGCTTTGAACATCACGCGGCATTGGGGCTACCAATGGCTTCTGGTATAGGAAGTTTGGTGCTATTTGCCATTTTCCTAAACTATAAGTGAATCCTGTTAGCACATTATTCTGGTTGCCGCTTCCACTATCTTTTAATCGCCATCCTGTAAATGTTTTAGTTGCATCGGCGCTACCACCGGCTACAACGCCCATTGTGGCAGCAGAGGCATACCAGTTTACTCTGCCAGAGGAGAAGGATACTTTTACCTTACCGCCCCAGGTATCGGCAACTCTTACCTTATCAATAACGACCTGATAGCTTCCTTCTGCACCTCGAACATCTTGAAACTCTCGGCCTATCAATGGCTCGCCACCCCAAATACTACCTGCTTCAACCTTAAATTTTCCGAGTTGTCTTTCTGCGTGCAGAGTGACTCTTTTGGTTCGCGGTTGCGGAACAGCTATAGACCTTATTGCGGATGATGGATCCTGAAGGTCTTCATGGTAAATTCCCGTTAATGTAAACTTACCTATCTCTCTTCTATATTTTAAGAGAATAGCCGGGTTGGCTCCCCACCATAATTCTGGTCCAAAAGCCAATTTAAAACCTTTTAAAAATTTCTTACCCTCAACCTCAAATCCTGAAGGCGCTAAGCCATTATAAATATCAATATTAGGTCCGTAGTTTGCTTCTGGGTAGAGGCCAAAGAAATCGCCTTCATAGCCCCAGTGATAATGTCCCGTTCTATAAAATCCATCGAGAGTAAAATATTTGTGATCCCATGAATATTCAGCTTGATAAACTTGCGTTCGTCCTAAGGCAGCAGCCACAGATTGGCCAGTCGAGGTTTGAATATTCAGTGGTCTACCCCTGTTTTCGTAGAAGATTTCATCAATTGGGTTTGTTGCTACATTTCCAAGGATGTTGAAAGTTACATTTGCTCTAACATTATCAGCAGGTTTTGCCTCAAATCCAACAAAAAACGATTGCATATGATCAAAGCCAAGCTGATCCGGGTAACTAGTATTATTAGGATTAGGATCATTAGGAGTGGTAATTAGGGACCCTCCTGTAGAATAAGTTCCTAATTCTGCTCGCAATTCGCTTACTCTGAGCTTTCCACCTTGCTCTGCATTCATAGCTGCATTATCGCCTCTGGCTTTAATAACAGCATCCATAAGTTGAATGTTGGAAAAATAGTTGCTTAAAACCTCAGCACTTGCCGCAGATCCATAGGGATCGAATTGATGTGCTTCTTTTAAAGCATAATAAGCCGCACGTGGATATAAGGTATATAACCCTCTTGCGTTAGTTTGGCCTTTAGCACAAATGCCAAACCACTCCTCATTCATGTTATTTTCACCCTCTTGGTAATCAAAGGTGTAACCTCCGTTACCCCAAGATGCATTGGTGTCGTGGATATCTAAATTTTTTGTTTGCCCAAACTTCCACCATCCATCACTAAACTGAAAGGTAAATCCACCTAATGAATTGCCTGCTTTGCCTAAACCTGCAGCATTTTCGTAAATCTCTCTCCAGTTATTGAGCATATAATAGGCTTGTGATTGCTGGTCTTCAGCACCATCTAGAGCATTATAGGCATCTGCGCCAAACTCAGTAAACATTATAGGTTTGTTGATTTCGTCTTTTACGCGCTGGAAAGCGTCGCCAAAAGATTCACCTCTGTACATATTCGTACCAAGAATATCAATGTTTTTGCATTCTTCTTTAATGATCTCTAAGAAGAGTAGGTCTCCATTACAGATAGCTACGGGATGCGATTTATCCAAGGATTTCATAGCTACCGTTGCTTCATCAAAAAGCTTGTACATAGCGATGGCTTTCTCCGTAGATTTTCGATCTTCAATAGGAATATCTTCGGTTTCGGCCCCTTCCCAAAAAAGGCCATAATTATTTTCATTACCTAAAAGATATAGGAGGAGTCCTGGTGTACCTTTATAACTATTCACCATTTCCGTAACCTCAGCCATTAATAGTTCTTTAACTCTGGGGTCGGAGTATTCGGTGTTAGCGACCCATGCTCCATCTAAAGTGAGCCCATAACGTCCGAAAGAGTGATTAAGCATAGTGTAGATGCCGTAATTTTCGTAGATATACTGAATCCATTTTGCTGGAATTCCAGTATAAACTCGAATTGTATTCACGCCCATATTTTTGAGTAGTGACATTTCTGCATCTAAGGCAGACTTAATTATGTCATCGGGCTGGTTCCACAAACTGTAGGAAAAGTTTGTGCCAATTGGGAAATAGTCCCAATTCATACCATTAATCATGAAGTCTTTTCCATTTACGGATAGTTTCATTCCACTGCTATTATTATTTACGACAACATTATCTGCTTGTGCAAATGCGATCATAGATAAAAAGAGCATTACTAATACAAGGTAAACGTTTTTCATATTAGAATTCTTTTTGGTTAATATTTATATTACTTGATTATTTTTTTTGATGATAAAGCCAAGTTTGCCAATTATCATATGTTCAAATTTAACTACATAGAGTACAGATTTAACTTGTTTAATCATAGAATATATTACTTCAATTTTCTTCACGTACTACTACAAAAAATCGCCATAACGTTAAAATTTGTCAATATAGCTATATATTTACTGCACAAATACCTTATCATGAATTCGCGCGAACTATTTGTTTATGCTATTTTATGTAGCTGCTTGCTATCTCCAAGAGCCAATGCATATCAGCAAGTTATTGGTAAATATCCAATAAAGAATTTCTCTCCAATGGAGTATAAGGCAGGGATCCAGAATATAGATTTTGCTCAAAATAGAGATATGAATCTGTTTGTTGCTAATAATTTGGGCGTTCTCTCTTTTAATGGAGATACATGGGAAATTAATTCATATAAAACTGGTGAGAAGCAGCGTTCTCTTGCATTTGATAATCTGACAAATAGGTTATATGTAGGGTCACAAGGAGATCTAGGATATTTCTCTGGTAACTGGGAATATGTGTCGTTAAAAGAAATTATACCTACTAACTCGCAGGATTTTGATGAAGTATGGGATGTTTATATCAAAGAGTCCATTGTGTACTTTTGTACCTTTAGGGCAATCTATGTCTATGATGGTTCTTCAATTTCGGTAATTCAAGACCCTGCTCGATTTAATCGTTCTTTCTTTACACAAAGCAAACTTTTTACTCAAAACACGAATGGTAAGTTACTTGAAATAGTGGGTGAAAATCTAGTTTCAGTGTTAAAGCAGGGTTTGACAAATCAGATAGTGGCCGGTGTTGTCCCTAGAAACGAGGGGTACATTATTTTCTATAATTCGGGCCAAATAGAGTTCTCTACTCAATTATCTGTAGAGAGCGCATTGCCTAAATTAGCCAGGGAGCTAAAAGGCAAATATGTTAATCATATCCTGCAATTATCCGATAGCAGGCTAGTAATATCAACACAACGAGGGGGACTCTATTTATATAACTTCCAAAATAAATCTATTGTAAATATTTCAACAGAACAAGGCTTGCAATCAAATGCATGTCTTCGTTCGTATCAAGATCACACCGGCAATTTATGGGTTGGTATGCAAAATGGTATCGCACTAGTTGATATTAACTCACCATTAAAGCTAATTAATCAGGAAGTGGGCATTCAAGGAAGCGGCTATGAAGCATTTTACACTGACGAAGGCAATTATTATACCACATCGAATGGGATTTTCTTTCTAGCTACTGGCGCAAAAAAGTGTACTTTTCTCGAAGGTACAGAAGGGCCGGCATATGCTATGCAATTAATTGGTGGCAAGTTATACGTAGGCCATCATACTGGTTTGTTTTCATTAGTTAATGGAAAGGCTATAAGAGAAACTTTTACTGATGGCTTATGGCAAATAAAGCAACTACGGTCTAATCCGAAGTATGCTATTGGTGGAACATATTCCGGATTGCAACTTTTTGAGTTCGACTCCAATAATAAGTTAATTAGGGTTCAGAAAATAGATGGTTTTAATGAATCAAGCAGATTTTTTGAAGAAGACACCAAGGGAAGAATTTGGGTAGGTCAATACTATAAAGGTTTATATAAAGTGACGCTTAACGAAGATTACACAAGAGCAGAAGTAGAGCCAATTAAGAGCTCAAAATATTTGTCGAATTGGGAGCATATTATTTTAAGTAGAATAGATGATGATTTATATCTTGGTACTGAAACGGGCGTATATAAAATTGATCAAACAAAAGACCTCGTTGTTGAAGACAAATTATTCTCTGATGTAATAGGGAAGACCTGGGTTTATTTTTTGGAGCAGGATGAACAAAAGAATGTGCATGTTTTTACTGAAAACAGAGCAGGCTTCTTTAAGCAAGTAAGCAGGAATAATTACAAATATGTTCCCTCTTCTCTGTTTCAATTGCGACAATCATTCAATAATGATTTACTTCGCGTTTCAAAAAGTGTAAACGGAGGGGTCTTTATTAATGCTAATGCGGGATTTATACACTATAACCCTAATTTGGAGAACACATTTGCCATTGCTACAGAACCGATAATTAGTAAAATATCAAATGTCGCTGAGGATAGTATAATTTATACTCGAATGCCATTCGAAAGCCATATAGATAATATAGGACCTATAGAAATCAAGGAAGGTACTAAAATTCTACAGTTTCTGGTTGAGTCGTTCAAGTTTAAGGATGTGAATAACAATCAGTTTCGCTATTATCTAAAAGGTTTTGATAATGATTATGGTGAATGGACAAACTCTACACTAAAGGAATACACAAATCTGACTACAGGATCTTACGAGTTTACTGTTCAGACATTTAATTATTTGGGTGAGATTGTGTCCAGTCAACCAATTCGCATTGAGGTATATCCACCATTCTTTAAAAGTCCTATTGCAAAGGCAGTCTATGGTATACTGTTTCTGGGTTTGTTATTGTTATTCTTCAGTTTACAAAGGCGCCGTTATAAGGGTGTTGCTATAAGAATGGAGCAGGATAAGCAACAAGAGTTAGCCATTAAACAAACAGAGCTCCAAAACCTAAAAGAAGAGCAGATCGAAACAGAGCTTCGTCATGTTAATAATCTGCTAGCCGCATCTACCATGAATCTGGTTGTTAAGAATGAGTTTATGGAGAGCATTAGAGAAGATATTAAGCAAATAAAAGAAAAGAAGAAATCTGAAAGTACCGAAAAAGCTCTTGAGAGAATAATTAGGGAAATTGATACTACGCTTAAGCTTCGAGAGGATTGGAAACAGTTTGAATACCATTTCGACCGTGTTCATGGCGATTTCTTGCCGCGGCTTACAAATCAATATAAAGATCTCACCCCAGGCGAACAAAAGATGTGTGCATTTCTTAGGCTGAATATGGACACAAAAGAAATTGCCAACTTAATGAGCATATCACTTCGGGGTGTAGAAGTGGCTCGATATCGCCTTCGGAAAAAGCTTAATCTCGAAAAGCATCAAAACCTATCAAAGTTTATTCTAGAATACTAATTAGAAATTATCCTGGTGAATTTTCTAACGCCATTTTATCAACTAATTCTTCTGAAAAGCTAAGCATATTCTGAATTTCTTCTGCGGGTGCTTTATGCAGGTACTTAAAAATCATCAGTGCTTCACCGTTGCTTTCGATATGCTGTATTTTACTTTTCTCCAGAAACTTAATTAGCTCCTTGCTGAATAATTTCTCAATAGACTTTTTGTCATCGGTCATTAAAAGAAACTTTTTCGAAACCTTAGGATAAAGCTTAAGGTCGTAGTCTGTATAACCCGATAATGCCTTGACACGGTCGAAAATCTTATCAAATAAGCCTTCTTTCTCGACAATAAATTTTGGAATCTCCTGGTTAAGTCTAATTATTAAAACCGTAGTATGAAATACTTCAAGCGATAACATGGCGCCTTCATCGAAGGTGACGTCAGCAATTTCCCAGGTAACGTTATGTTTAAGATCTTTTCCGCGCAGCGAATTTGTCTTTCTTTCTAGTGGCCGTGCTTCAAAAAACAAAAAGTTACGGAGGTAGGAGGTATCCCAATCAACTTCTCTTTCAAACGACCAACCATGCTGGATTGCCATTTTTTGCAAGGCAATTTGCCTCTTGGTAATCTTTCTTTTCCTAGGACCTACAATAATTTTCAATCCTCTATTATGGCTTGTACTCGACCAGTGATTATCGAGACCTTGTATGGTGGTATTTCCTCCTGATGTATCTTGAATTCGTTTATATTCTATAACATTTTCCATCATCGAGGCATCTACCAATAGTGTTTTCGACATATCAATTTTAACAGTGGCGGGCATGGGAATTGAAGCCAAAAGTTTATCCAGCTCAAGAACAAAAAGAAAATTAGCAATTCCTTTCAGCTTTAAATCATAGCTGCCATCCTCTTGCTTGTATACTTTGGAGCCAGACTTAAAAATCATTTCGAAGAACTGCCAAAAACCAACTTTAGCCAGTAGCATATGAAGCACTAAGGCAATGGCAATACCACCAACTATTCCAATGAGCAAATCGGTTAACAGCGTAAGAACTATTGTGGATGTCATGAACAAAAGCTGCTCAACACCCTGATCGTAGGTATTATAGAAGGCCTTAGGTGAGGCTAGTTTAAAGCCGGTATGAATCAGTATCGCGGCCAGAGCGGCCAGTGGTATGCTTTGCAGTAATGGTGCGAGAAGCAGTACAAAAAGCAATAAAATAACGCCATGAAAGAGGTTCGACCATTTAGTCTTAGCATTATTCTGAATATTTACGGTACTTCGGACGATAACGGTGATAATAGGTAATCCTCCGAGAGCTCCCGAAACCATTGTGCTAAGCCCAAGTCCAATAAGATCCTTATTCAGATCGGTCGTTCGTTTATAAGGGTCGAGTTTATCCACAGCTCGGGCCATTGCTAAAGTCTGCACAGAGGAAATTAGCGTAATAGAGATTACCGTGAACCAAAAGGCACTCGTTCCAATCATGCCAAAGTCTGGGTGCATTAAGCCTTCGAGTGGGTTATCGGGGATAGCTATTAAATATGCTGGCCCAATTTCATAGCTGTTGCCAAAAAAAGAAGCGGTGTGCTGTGTAAAGAAATCGAAACCGAATACAAAGGGCAAGGATAATAATAGCACCCACATAGGTGCAGGCAGTAGCTGAACAATTCTAAAAGGTATTCTTTTATAGTATACTAGCAGTAATAAGCTAGTAATTGCAATTATTGCTACAAAGGGGTTTACCTGATCAATATTTACTATCGCCTCTTTAATCGTTCCAAGAATACTATCCTCGGTAGATGTTAAACCCAAAGCAAAATGAACTTGTTTGGCTATAATAATAATTCCAATTGCCGCAAGAATGCCATGCAAAACTGCAGGTGGAAACATTTTGGCGAACCTGCCCAGCTTTAAGATTCCAAGAACAACTTGAATAGCACCAGAAATAACTATGGCTGCCAAAACATAATTAATGTTACCATCCAATGCAGCAAGACCACCCAGAATTACAGCAATTAAACCAGCTGCGGGTCCATTGATGGCAAGGTGTGATCCTCTAAATAAAGTGGTTACAATGCCGCCTATTACAGCCGATAGAATACCGGCAATTGGCGTAACACCAGAAGCTATAGCAATACCTAGAGCCAATGGCAGAGCCACTAAGGCAACACTTATTGCAGCAATCGCATCGCTGCGCCAATTCTCCTTTAGTCCTGCTAATCCTTCAGCTGGTATTTTTTCGCGGTCTATCACGTTTAAATATAGTTAATTATTCTATTGGTTTAATGACTGTTCATTTAACTGTACTGATATAAATCATTTGCGCCTCTCAGCAATTTTGGTAGATTGCAGCATAAAACTACCTAAGAGTACAATGGAGAAGCCTATTACAAAATTGAGTAAGAATGTTTATGAAAAGGAATTGGCAAAATTGCATGAGCAGCTGGTTTATTTACAGGAATGGGTGAAATCCGAAGGGCTAAAGGTAGTGGTTATCTTTGAAGGTAGGGATGCTGCTGGTAAAGGTGGTGTAATTAAACGAATCACCGAACCATTAAACCCCAGAGTCTGTCGGGTTGTTGCTTTGGGGACGCCAACCGAACGCGAGAAAAGCCAATGGTATTTCCAACGCTATGTTCCACATCTTCCTGCAGCCGGAGAAATTGTACTCTTCGACCGTAGTTGGTACAACAGAGCAGGAGTGGAGAAGGTTATGGGCTTCTGTACAGACGCTGAATACGAAGAGTTTTTACGATCTTGTCCAGAATTTGAGCGTATGCTTGAACGATCGGGCATAATTCTGATTAAGTATTGGTTTTCCGTCAGCGATGAAATTCAAGAGAAAAGGTTTAAAGCTCGCATCGATAATTCATTAAAACGATGGAAGTTTAGCCCTATGGATCTTGAATCTCGTTCAAAATGGCTAGATTATTCCAAAGCCAAGGACGAAATGTTTTCGTATACCGACACTAAGCAATGCCCATGGTATGTGGTTAACGCCGACGATAAAAAAAGAGCTCGGCTAAATTGTATTGCACATTTGCTTTCACTTATCCCATACGAAAAAACAGAGTTTCCAAAAATCGATTTGCCACCATTACCGGAACATCGTAATTATGTTAGACCACCAATGGACTATCAATCCTTTGTGCCAGATCGATTCTAGAACTCGAAAGAAATCAGTGTTAAATACCAAGGATTCTCAGCATTATACCATAGTGTAGGGGAGAATTAAGGTTTCTGGTAATAGTATGTTCAATATTTGGCCTACTTTTCTATCTTAGCTTGAACATATTTATTTTCTATTAACCTAAACCCAAAAAATCGATGAAGTATTTATTAGAAAAGTTAAAACTGGCTTCTGTAAGTTTATTAGCGCTTTCTTTTTTAATGGCTGTTACGCTTAGCTCTTGCGGTACTGCAAGCAATAATGAGGAAGAAGAAACCGAAGTTGTGGAAGAAGCAGCTGAAAGCGGCGACGAACATCCTTCGGGCGAACACCCTACTGGTGGCGACGAACATCCATCTGATAGTTCTTCGGAAGGTGGTGAGCATCCTGCAGACACAACATCTGCTCAATAAAGATTTGCTTCTTAAGCCTAGCAGCTCAAAGCTAAAGCGATGACTGCTGGCTTATTCTTGTAAAGCTGAAACTTGTTTCAGCTTTTTCTACGGTACCATTTACCTCAAGAACCGGATAAGCCAAGAAATTAATAGGTCCCGATTGGGGCATCTGCGATGGTGCGATATCGCGGCCGCGACTAAATTCAATCCTATTGGCTGGATGATGACCAAAATAGTAGGTTGCCAGTGCGGTGTATTTATCTGCTTCGCTTATGTCTACAGGCCACCATTTATCATCGGCATAGAACTCCGCCCAACAATGATACCCATCAACTCCACCTTCATCCCGAGATGAGGGTATGGCTGCACCAACAGCAAATCGTGCTGGAATACCCGCTGACCTAGCAAGTGAAATGAATAATGAATGAAATTCAGTGCAATTGCCCGATTTGGAATCGCATGCATAGTTAGCGTCGCCGGTTCCATATACGCCTTGTTTTGCATAGCGCACATTTTCAATAACATAATCGTAAATCGCTCGAGCTTTGGTTAAATCTGTGTCCGCTTGCTTTTTGTTTATTATATCCTCTGAAATTGCACCAAAACGATCTCCAACAGGCATTAAAATACTTGGTTGTAGGTAGCGGACAAGGTCTTCGTTATCACCACGATAAGGCCCTTTTTCAAGTCGGTTAACCTGGTATTTAATTAACACTTCGCTGCCGCTGTGTTCCGGACCTAATCGGGCATATAGTATCGAGTTCTGATTAGCGTCATCCTTAAGAATCTCATGCGTATCGGGCACATTAAACGCTATGGTTTCTATGGTCTGATATCGATCACTAACAGCAATCGGTATCCATAGCTCAGCCATTTCTGTAATTACCGGTAATTCAACCTTATAGGTAAAAACAAACTCATCCCGATTTTCAATTACACCTAATAATTCATTCGACGCCTCCGCAACAGGGACTGTGAACCAGGTTTTATCCTTTTTCTGCTTCCAGGTATAATATGGCTTACCGTTAAGCTTATGTAAAGTTGTACGGGTTACCTTCATTTTTTCTCGACTACCTTCAAGGAAAAAATCCATGTCATAGACGTCGCCATCTGCAGTGGCCAGGTCTACACAGGCAAAGAATTGAGTTGGGCTCAATACCGATAGATACTCCGTATGAACACGAACTAATTTTAAACTAAACTCAGTGGTATCGTTAGTAAATCTAAATAGACCATCATTTTCGATCGTTTGTGACTTGATATTTTCCCGAATACCACGTTCTACATCGGCTATACTCACTTTTTCAGCTAGTTCTGCGGAGGATTTTTCTTGACTATCCTCATCAGTAGTGTTATTTTGACAGCTACTAAGAAAGACCAATACAAAAAGCATTAGACTAAGTAGAAATGATTTATGAATTCGGATTTTCATAGTTTTTTAGTTTGCAGCAGGTTTGCCCTTAAAAAGCTAATCTCAGATGGTTATGATGTTATTAATAGGAATTTAACCACTTCCAGAATCTTCCAAATATGGTTTTAGGCTTTTGGGGTTCTGGCATATAAACCTCCGATGTTATAATCTCTGATTTAACCGGAGCTTTTTTTGCTTTCTTTACAGTGGCAGCTTTCGCTAGCTTTTTTTCGTAATGAGCTTTTCGAGCAGCTTTCCTGTTTCGCTCTTCTTGCTCTAAGCGCCTCTTTTCTTGTCTTGCCTCGTATTCTTCCTTCTTTCTTTTCGCGATTAAACGGCGTTTTTCTCTTTCTTCATCACTCAATACCCGTTTTTCACGCCTTTTTCTTCGATCTTGTTGTTGTTCACTTTCCTCGGTACCATCATTCTCTTTTGGTGCCTTCTTTTTGGGTTCTTCAATTTCGATCTTACCAACTACTTTAAGCCCGCTTAGTTCTTTTTTCGGCACCTTAATATGAGTGATTGTACTTAAATCAACCTCTTCATCTTCAGACTCAAGTAGTTCTAATAATCTGTCGGTTTCTATCGTTTCTCTCTCTTTTATAGGTTCAGGTTGCGGCACTTCAGAATGCTCAACAGGAGGCAGTTCAATAGATTCCACAACGGTATCTATACGCTCGTCAAAGACCTCTTGCTCTTGCTCATCCTCTTTTGCAAGATCCTCGACTTCGGCTATATCTTCCTCAACAACAACTTTTTGAGCTGGAGCTCCAAGAAAATCGTCATAATAGGCGATTAACTGCGCCTCTAGTTGCTCATCTAATTTGGCATTGGGGTGGAGTGTAGGGGAGGACGGGTCTAATTTTTTTATATAGGAATTTACTTCCTGGTTGGAGATATCGTATCTTCTTGCTATTTGGCCAAGTCTCATAGGTTGATTTTTTTGAGCTTGACAAATTTAGCAAGGGTTTCATAAAGGAACGACTGCCAGTGAAGGTTTATAAAGACACGAGCTAATCTAGCCTAGCTATAATCACATTAGAACCTGACTTTGCTAAGCTACTTCTGGGTCATGTATCAGTAACTTCTAAACCAATAAAATGGTTCTGATAGAAATGTAGTATAGCTTTGTCATGGTTAGCGTAATTTTTTTGCATAATCGAAGCACACTGAATAAGGTCGGCCAAAGAAAGAATTCCCAACACATGAAGCAGATTAAACTTATTTTATTAGTGCTTATTCTTAGCTCTATGGCATCTGTTGCTCAGATCAACCATTGGGAAAGTTCAGTTTTACCAGGCGATACATGGCAATATCTGGTGCCAAATTCTCAACCCGATATTAGTTGGTTACAGCCTGGCTATAACGATTCAGGCTGGAATAATGGGCCTTCGGGTATCGGTTATGGCGATAATGACGATGCTACGATAATCGCACCTAGCATTTCCCTCTATATGCGAAAGCAGTTCAGTATCTCTACGCTCGCTGACATTGAAGCAGTATTACTGGATATGGATTATGACGATGGCTTTGTGGCCTATATTAATGGTACAGAAATAGCGCGATCACTAATCTCAGGTACGGTGCCTGGTTATAATCAACTTGCTGACGGAGACCATGAAGCCTTATTATATCGCAATATGGACCCTGAACGATTTGAAATCGATAAAAACATATTGCTTGAAGGTGCGAATATTCTGGCAATAGAAATTCATAATTGGGATGCTTCCTCTTCTGATATGACCTCAATTCCTACCGTCTCGTTTGGGATTAACTCTACGAATAGAGATTATTCCCCTGTTCCTGATTGGTTTGATGAACCATTTCATTCGCAAGAAGTTATCCTGGAGTCATCAAACCTTCCGATAGTTATTATTGAAACTACAGGTGGACTGGAAATACCTGATGAGCCAAAAATTCCTGCTACAATGACAATTATAGATAATGGAAGTGGATCTAGGAATTTTGTAAGTGATGCTATGAATGCAAGCAGTCTTGATTATAACGGCCCTATTGAAATCGAATACCGGGGTTCAACATCTTCGTTTCTACCAAAAAAACAGTATGCCTTTACAACGTATAACCTAACAGGAGATAAGGATAATGTAAGCCTATTAGGGATGCCGAAAGAAAATGATTGGATACTTAATGGATTTGCATACGATCCGTCACTTATGAGGGATTTTCTTAGTTATCAGCTATCATTAAAAATAGGTCAGTACGCTTCACGAGGAGTATATTGTGAAGTTATTCTTAATGGCGTTTATCAGGGCCTTTATGTTTTACAAGAAAAGCTAAAAGCGGACGATAACCGTATAGATATTAATAAAATAGATCCTTCCGACAATTCTGGTGATGATTTGACCGGTGGTTACATTACCAAGGCCGATAAGACAGAAGGTTCCGATCAGGCGGCATGGTGGATGGAAAGTTATGTAGATGGCTACTTTACAGCCTTTATTCATGAACACCCTAAACCAACTACGGTAACTTTTCAACAAAACAATTATATCCAGGATCAGTTTTTTAACCTGAGTGGTGCAGCGGCTTCCAATAATGTTTCCTTAGCCTACGGCTATCCGTCTATTATTGATATTCCTTCCTTTATCGATTTTATTATCATTAATGAGTTGGCGTCTAATGTTGATGCATATCAGTTCAGTACGTTCTTTCATAAAGACCGTAATGGCAAGTTGCGCGCGGGTCCGGTTTGGGACTTTAACCTGACTTTTGGTAATGATCTGTTCGAGTGGGGTTTCGATCGTAGTCATACCGATGTATGGCAGTTCGATGATGGCGGAAATGTAGGCGCTAAGTTCTGGAAGGATTTATACGATGATCCTACTTTTAAATGCTACCTGAGTAAACGCTGGCTTAAACTTACTGAACCGGGGCAATCGCTACACCCTGAGCAGATAAATCTTTTGATCGATGATGTTGTAAATAGGATATCGGAAGCTGTGGAGCGAGAAAACATGCGTTGGGGTACCATTGGTGACCATGAGGCACATATCGTGGCTATGAAGCAATGGTTAACTGAAAGAATATTCTGGATTACATCAGAACTTCAATCAAGTGCTGGGTGCACCATGCCTGATCTACCAGAACTGGTGATATCTAAAATAAACTATCACCCAATGACTGCTGATGGAACAGGGGAGAAGGATCGCGAATTTATAGAGATAACTAATAATGGCGGTGAGGTAGCCGATCTAACCGGTGTGTATATAGGTGGTACAGGCCTCGTTTATCAATTTCCGGCGTTTTTTCAATTAGCTAGTGGTAGTAGTGTAATGCTGGCAAATAATACAGAAGTGTTTACTGAAACCTATGGGTATGCCCCAACCGACGAATTTTCGAGAAGCTTAAGCAATGGAGGTCAACGAATAGAATTGCTTAACGCATTTGGTACTGTAATCGATGAGGTTACCTATTCTGATGATGCCCCTTGGCCAGAGGAAGCAGACGGGGATGGATTTTTTCTTGAATTGATTGATCTTGCTCTCGATAATAATGATCCGCAAAACTGGCGAGCAGCTCAATTTATAAGGACCAGTCTTTCTGATCTGGAGAGAGATGAAGCAATTAGCGTTTACCCTAACCCTGCTAGTAATATCATTACGATTCGCGCGGATAGTAAAATAATTGCGATAAAAGTTTATGACTTAAACGGCCGAAAAAAGATTGAGGTTCACCCAGGTTCTACAGAACACAACCTCTTAATAGATGGATTGGATAGATCGGTATATCTTATTGAAATTCAGTTAAATACTGGGTATTACAACCAAAAAATCATCATTTCGCATTAAGAAGCTCTTAGCTTCTCTTATGACAAATGCCGTCCGTTTCCCAATAGGTGATTACTGCTAAGTGCAGTCACATACGTAGTTACTTTCAGGGTCAGATGTAATCAAAAAACTGTACCTTCATCAGTACTTTTCAAACAACAATGCTTTAATTATTATGTCTCAAGACCTCATTCAACTTATAGCACTCAATGAACTGAGTGAAAAAACACCTGTTCATGCTCTAGCCGAAAATACTGACTTAGTCCTTATTCGCTATGGTGATAATGTTTCTGTTCTCTACGGACGCTGCCAACATCGTGGCGCCTTGATGTCGGATGGGGTAATCGTAGGGGATGATCTTATATGTGGATTACATAACTGGGATTACCGCTATGATACGGGGGTTAGCGCTTATAATAATGCTGAGAAACTGCATAAGTTCACGGAAATAATTAAGGATGGCTATGTATGGGTTGCTCGTAAAGAGGTTTTAAGTTTTGAAAATAATAACCCGCAGCCCTTTCAGCGAGATGAATACCAAGGTACTTATGCTGATACTCATCCTGAAAATACTGAGCCTTATACTCGTCAAATTCAGGAATTAGCCCGTGATGGACTTTCTAAACTGGGTCACCATGGGTTCACTTCGGCCATGGGTGTAGATAGGAACACGCTTCCCAAATGGGAATCAATCCAGTTTCTACCAGCACAACTCCATAAAAAGCCATTGCTCGACGATGTATCCGTTAGAACGAAAGTTGTCATTGGGCCACAAGCAGAAAATCCTTTGGAATTGGAAATTCCGCTATTTGTTTCGGATATGAGTTTTGGAGCGCTTAGTCGCGAGGCAAAGATTGCCTTATCTATTGGTGCTGAGAAGGCTGGTACGGGTATCTGTTCGGGTGAAGGAGGAATGCTGCCTGATGAGCAAGCAAATAATTCTCGTTATTTCTATGAACTAGCTTCGGCCCAATTTGGGTTTAGTTGGGACAAGCTCGAAAATGTTCAAGCCTTTCATTTTAAAGGAGGTCAAGGTGCAAAAACAGGTACTGGCGGCCACTTACCAGGCAATAAGGTGCAAGGCGAGATCGCAGCAGTGAGGGGGTTGAACCCAGGCGAATCAGCGATAAGCCCGGCTACTTTTACAGATTTAATAGGTGTTGAAGACTTTAAGGACTTCGCTAACAACGTGAGAGAGGTAACAGGAGGGATCCCCATTGGTTTTAAAATTGCGGCTAGCCATCTTGAAAAGGATATTCAGTTTGCACTCGATGTAGGGGTGGATTATATTATTCTGGATGGGCGAGGTGGCGGTACCGGAGCCGCTCCTTTGGTGCTACGTGATAATATCAATGTTCCTACGATTCCTGCACTCGCCAGAGCGCGTAAATATCTCGATGAAACAAATAACGCTCATATAACCTTAATTGCCACCGGAGGCTTGCGAGTAGCGGCAGATTTTGCAAAAGCAATGATGCTCGGTGCCGATGCCATCGCAGTGTCGAACTCGGCATTGCAGGCTATTGGCTGCCTAGGTATGCGCGCCTGCCATACCAATAACTGCCCCGTAGGTATTGCTACTCAAAAAGATAACCTAAGATCTCGATTGCTGATTGAGAAATCTGCAGAAAGGCTGCACAATTTCTTTACTGCCAGTAATCAGCTAATTAAGGTTATCGCTCGTTCTTGTGGCTATAACGATGTTAGCATGTTTAATAAGGAAGACTTGTCTACGTTCGACTGGGAAATGCACAAGCTTAC
>CBDUMS010000072.1:0-19854 GCA_965368405.1 uncultured Cyclobacteriaceae bacterium | reverse complement strand
CAAAGAAGAAATGGTTTCTAGGGGCCATTTCCATTTTAGTCTTTCTTAGTCTGGGTTATTGGTTAATTGGAAAAATTCAATATCGCCTTAATGTAATGGATGTCGAAGAGTATGAGCCTGTCTCTACCCTTAAAGTCAATGAACACCTCCTTACCAGAGCCAAATTCCCTTTTATTGATGTTCATAATCATCAGTTTACTATGCCTATCCAGGATTTGGATAAGCTAGTGAAGGACATGGATGATCTGAATATGGCTGTAATGGTTAATTTGAGTGGTTTTAGAGGGAAATATCTAGAATGGTCGCTTGATAATGTTAATGAAAAATACAGTGATCGCTTTGTGCTGTTTTTGAACATTGACTTTGAACAACTTGATGATGAGGGTTGGCCCAATGAAACACTTGCCATGATGGATAAGGCTGTAGAGCTGGGCGTGAAAGGATTAAAAGTCTATAAAAACCTAGGCCTCACGGAAACGGACAATGAAGGCAATAGAATCAAGGTAGATGATCCTCGCCTGTACCCAATTTGGAATAAATGTGGGGAGTTGGGCATACCCGTACTCATTCATACCGGCGAACCGGCTGCTTTCTGGTTGCCAAAAGATAAACATAATGAGCGTTGGTTAGAGCTTAAGCAGTACCCTAGCCGGTATAAAGACCCTGAGAAGAATCCTTCTTTCGAAGAAGTGATGGCAGAACAGCATAATATTTTCAGGAAGCATCCAAACACAAAATTTATCGCCGCGCATTTGGGTTGGTTTGGTAACGACTTAGAGCGGCTCGGGAAATTGCTCGACGAAATGCCAAATGTATATACTGAAATCGGTGCCGTTTTAGCAGAACTAGGGCGACAACCAATTACGGCCAGAACATGGCTAATAGACTATCAGGATAGGGTTTTGATGGGAAAAGACACGTATAAAAAGGAAGAGTATTACACGTATTTCAGAGTGCTGGAAACCAGCGACGAGTACTTCGATTATTATAGAAAACGCCACGCCCATTGGAAAATGTATGGTCTCTCCCTCCCCGACTCTGTATTGCAGAAAATCTATTATAAGAATGCGCTCAAGGTGATTCCAGGCATCGATGAATCTTTGTTCATTAGTACCTTAGAATAGATATTAAGCTTAAATGAAACGTCGTTTCTTTAAGATTTAGAAGTCGAAGGTTAATTGTGATTTTGGTGCATCCGCAGGCTCTTTCTGTTTCTGTTCATGATTTAGATTAGAAACAGTTAAGCCTAGTAAACGAACCCCATCTCTTAAAGGTATATCGTCTACTAGCAGCAAGTATATCTCCTCAATCTGGTGGTGACTAACGATCCAGTCGGCCATAGTTTTGCTTCGCGTAATTTGCTTAAAATCAGAGTACTTAACCTTAAGGGTTAATGTTTTACCTTTTGAATTTGACTTTTTCATGCGGCGCACCAGCTCCTCCGTAATTCGCTCTAATTCTCCCACAATTTCTTCAAGGGATTTGAGATCATCAGCGTATGTATTCTCTGCACCCAGAGATTTACGTATTCGATTAGGGTTAACCGCCCTATCATCTTCTGCTCTGGCTATTTTAAAATAGTAATGCCCAACCTTTCCAAATTGCTTTACTAGATCATTCTCAGAGAGTTGTTTGAGATCATAGCCATTCTTTACCCCTAAATCATGCATCTTTTGAGCCGTGATCTTGCCTACTCCAAAAAACCTTTCAATCGGCAGTTTTTCTACATAAGCAATAGCATCTTTCGGGTGGATAAGAAACAGGCCATCCGGTTTATTTACATCAGAAGCTGTTTTAGCTAGAAACTTATTCATTGATATGCCGGCCGAAGCAGTAAGACTGGTTTCCTTCAGAATTCTGGATCTTATCTCCTTTGCAATAAGCGTAGCGGAGGGCATCTCCATTTTATTGGTGGTTACGTCGAGGAAAGCTTCGTCGAGCGAAAGCGGTTCAACCAGGTCGGTGTATTCATGAAATATTGCTCTGATTTGTTGGGAAACCTTTTTGTAGACATCGAATCGCGGTCGGACAAAGATGAGCTTGGGACATTTTGCAATTGCTATACGCGACGCCATAGCCGATCGTACACCATATTTGCGAGCTTCATAGCTTGCTGCCGCCACTACGCCCCTACTTGAACTTCCGCCTACAGCAATCGGTTTATTCCTAAGCTTTGGATTATCCCTTTGCTCCACCGAGGCGTAAAAGGCGTCCATATCGATGTGAATAATTTTTCTCACTTACTTGATATTGCTCATACACAAATATGGAAAAATTGAAGTTCATAACGCATTCGAGATGCTAGCGAGTAAAGGCACAGAATTTCAGGACTTTATTGAGCTGACTTTCATTTATCCTGATTAAATATCTCAATTTTGACTAGTATGTCAAAGATTGGGAACAATTCTATGTGCAAAATCCTTATTAGAACGTGAATAGCTTACTTGTATACTCGAAAGAGCTTCTTAAGGCCATTAAAGAAAAAACGGAGACTGATCCATATCTCAAGAATTTAGCCGAGATTGAATATACTGAACTTTCAAATCAGTTAACCAGTGATACTGATCGTAAGGCATTTTGGATAAATATTTATAATGCCTATTATCAAATACTGTTCGTGCAGTTAGGGCTACGCAGACCGCATATTTTCACAAAACAGGTTATACGGTTGGCTGGTAAAGATTGGAGCCTGGATGACATCGAGCACGGCATCTTGCGTAAATACCGTTATAAGTATTCATTAGGTTACTTTCCTCAGCTATTCCCATCTCAAAGAATAAAGAATAATGCTGTACAAACCATTGACTATCGTATTCATTTTGCATTGAACTGCGGAGCGGTAAGCTGCCCTCCCATTGCATTTTATTCTGCAGACAATCTAGAAGATGAATTAAATCAAGCCACCCAGGCTTTTATTGAAACAGAAACAATTATTGATAGTAATAATAAATCAGTCACGGTAAATCGTATTTTGTTTTGGTTTATGAAAGATTTTGGTGGCTTAAAGGGAATTCGCAGCATACTGGAAAATAGGCTGAATACATCCTTAGAAGGCTACAATATTCGATTTAATCAATATTCGTGGGATGAAAAGTTGAATAATTTTGTATAGCCAGAAGGACCTATTTTACGCCAGCTTCAGGGGTTGATCCATCCGAATTATTGATTGTTTTCCTCCATTGGGGTGCTCCTATGTTGCAATGGGATTTATGAACTAAAAAGCCCTTGTGGAAGTTATTATTACTGCTATAAATTAATACTTACTCAAGTGCACATAGATCTTCAGGATATTAATGGATGGGATAGAACCTACCGATTAAAGTTTGTAAACTCTATATCAGGCTATAAGGGTGTCCATCTCATTGGTACTGCAAATACCCAAAAGGAAACAAATTTGGCGATATTCAATTCGGTGGTTCATATAGCTTCAGACCCACCTTTGATTGGTTTTATCATGCGTCCGCTCACCATAGAGCGAGGTACCTATCAGAATATTAAAGAAACAGGAACTTATACCATTAACCATGTGCATAAATCCTTCTTAAAGAAAGCTCATTATACATCTGCAAATTTTTCAACCCAAGATTCTGAGTTTGACCTGTGTAATTTAGCCGAAGAACACCATTTCACTTTCCAGCCCCTTTTGTGAAAGAAAGCAAGATAAACATGGCTTTGAAATTGAAGGAAGACATCGAAATAAAGGCAAATGGTAGCCGTTTAATTATAGGCGAAATACAGCATGTAATAGTAGATGAAGACTTTATAGATATCAGTGGACAACTAGATTTAGCATTAGCTCATGATGTATGCGTTACGGGTTTGAACCAATACTCTTCAGTCTCTAAGTTTAAAAATATGCCATATGCCAGAGTGGAAGAGTTGCCCAATTTTAAAGCAAAAGAACGGCCAGACAATGTCGTCTTTGATGAAGAATCACAAAGCTATAATTCAAACATCCTCCCCTATGGTTCAAATATAGGGGCTCCTCGCATAACCCCTACAGGAGTGTCATCATGGAAGAATATTAGCATCAATAGTTTCAACCATACGATCAATAATAAGATTGAACGCATCAAAGAAGAATATCAAGACCTTATCGATTCGTATAATATCAACGAAATGCTCTATAAAGCCAATATGAGCTTTGAACCCATTATTGGCGAAACCTATCATTTATATGCCAATGATAACGCTGACGAACAATTCCTCTCTCTTATTCCACCCAATAGTTGGAAAAAAACCTTCCTGGGCTCCTTTAAAATAAATCATCAGAAATTATGGGAAAGGGTTGCCGATGGTTCTGAGGTGAAGGTAAAACAGGGTACCGCATAGTTGTAAAAGGATTATTGATTCTATATTTCTGCAGATACAGGTCTTTGGCGATATAGTCAGGATCTGCCGAATCGTTGAGCAAGAAAACGATCAATATTTGTTTCGTTTAATTCTTTCATGGCAGTATGCGATGATGTAACTTCAAGCAAAGATTTGCTCCCCTATGAAAAAGGCCAGTATAGAATTATTAAATAAACGTATTGAAGGATTAAGTGATAAAGACTTTGATCTTGAAGCTTGGAAAAGTGGTTCGGAATTACTCCTAACGCGCATTTTTGGCAGTGGTAATTCCTACACTAAAGGAATTAATGACTTAAAAGTAGATTATAGCAGTTGGTCATTACGCGATGCTACCGCCGATTATAATCCTAAAGAGTCTTGCAAACGTATCGGTCGCGAGATATTAGAATTGGCTATTGCAGAGCTGCAACTACCGCCTGATCAGCAAAAAAACAATGTGGCTATAACGGATATAATCGAGGATAAATCGGGTAAATTGGGAGAAGCCATTGGCAATAAAGACGAGAAAGCTATTCTAAGCTTGCTGAATAAAGAAAAGAAGGACAACCTTGCTAAAATTCTTGCAAAATTCTTGGTCAAGTAATAAGAGGGGTATCCTAAGGCTCAGAGAGTTTGTACCTTTTCCGATAAACTGTATTATACCTCTTGAAGATTAAGTATTAAACATAGTTTCATAGGTCAAAAATCTTCATTAGGTTAAGTTTAGGTTTGCCCGCAGCAGCGGGTTATAGAGGGGTGCTGCTTATCATTAGGCAGCACTCTCTATTTAATCATCCGCTTTTTGCATGCGATCTTCCAGGTTTCATAAACAAAAGATTCGCTTAGATCTGTCCATACTCCAAGCCAATTGAAACCGTCCGGCGAGATATCATAAAACCTAATCTTATAGTAGCCATCTGTTCCATTAGGTGCGGCTTGTCGGTTATACAAAATGATCTCTTCATCTTGCATTCCTCCTTCCCATGCCGATAACTGACCACCGGGTGTGGAAGTACTATAATAATGTACATACCATTTCGCACTGTCGGGCTGATATAGCCTTATGCTTCCTGAATGACCTCCATCTGCCTTAAGGGTTTCATCTTGAACACCCATACCATTCATTATATATTTAAATGTCCAGATCATATCAACCGGATCAGCCCAGGTTCCATCAGGATTCCTGGATATCGATTGACAATCACAAGTACCTACTAGTTTAGCGTAGTCTGCGACGGCTGCTGGAGCATTGGGGTTAAGCTGCCCAAATGGATTGGCCTGGCTAGCCGAATAGTCGTATTGTGCGATAGCCGTAATGGCGCCCAATAAAATAAGAACAGTTGTAAATAGTACGGTCTTTGGCATGGCAAATTAGGTTTATCTATCTTAAAAATTAGTGATTGTGATTGAATAGTGTAACGCAAGAAGCACTTCACAGGTTTAGCAACAAAAGACTCGCTTACATAATTTATATTGATTTCAGGTAATGAAAATGCTACCTTGCCAGTATATCAACCTAATCATATCATATGTCTCAAAAAGAGAATGTGTTCGATGTAGCAGTTATCGGCGTAGGCAGCATGGGCGCTGCTACCTGCTATTATTTGGCTAAGCAAGGACTTAGGGTTCTGGGCATAGAACAATTCGGTATAGCGCACGAAAATGGCTCTCATGGTGGTCAGAGCCGGTTAATAAGGCAGGCGTATTTCGAACACCCGGATTATGTACCTCTTTTACAGCGATCTTATGAGCTATGGAAGAGTCTAGAAGTGGAATCAGTAACGAAACTCTTTTACCCAACAGGCATTCTTTACAGTGGCATGGCCAACGACTTCTTGATCAAAGGCAGTCAGAAGTCGGCTGAAATGCATGATATTCCTCTAGAAAAACTATCGTCTCAACAGACTAACCATCGCTTTCCGCAGTTTAATTTACCTGAGGAATACCAATCTATTTTCGAGTACAATGCTGGTTTTTTAATTCCAGAGTTGGCGATTAGAACCTTCGCGAACCAAGCAGTAGCCCATGGCGCATCGATTAAGACACAAGAAAAACTTCTTAAATGGGAAGAAAATGACAATTCTATTTCTATTACTACAGATAAAGGTGCATATAATACCGAAAAGCTCATTCTAACCGCCGGAGCATGGTCTGGACTCATTGCACCCAAGCTCCGAACAGAGTTAAAGGTAACCCGGCAGCTTGTAGCATGGGTAAACACTAAAGATGATGCCAAATACGCACTTAATAAAATGCCATGCTGGGGTATAAATAAAAAGGATTTGCCCGGATTGTTCTACGGCTTTCCTCTCCTACCGAATAAGCAATTTGGAGGACCCTCTGGAATGAAGTTAGGTTATCACCTTCCAGGCGTTCCTATTGAAGCGGGTGATTCTCTTGAGATCAGTCCAAATAAAGCAGATATTACCCTGTTAACTCATTTTTTAAATGAATTTATACCCGGGTGCTATGATAGCATAAACGAGATAAAGCATTGTAAGTATACTTATTCGCCAGACGAGCATTTCATTCTTGACAAACTCCCTGATGCTAAAAATGTGTTGGTTGCCGCTGGCTTTAGTGGCCATGGGTTCAAATTTGCTCCGGTAGTCGGAGAAATTCTGTCAGAACTAGCGATCGAAGGCATGACGGACAAACCAATAGAGTTTCTTAGCATGAAGCGCTTCAGCACCTAGGCATGTCCTTAACCTCCCTGAGTAGCTAGATGCTTTTCGAGCCTAGAACTTGCGTAATCCATCACAGTTTTAAGACCGAATAATATTTCTACTAAAGCCTTCAGTAACTGCATATAATCAATTAGTGTTCAGGTCATTATAAACTTCGATAGATTTCTTTGCGAGCACTTGAGTCGCATTGATTGCCGGCAAATCTACTCGGGCAGGATTATAGGCTAAAGGTATCTCGGTGCAACCAAGTACGATTACTTCAGCCCCATTATCCATTAAATACTGACCCGCAATGGCTAATAAATCCTCATTAGTCTCTGGCCTTGATTTCGCTTTAATCCCTGCAACCGCCTTCATAACCATGTGGGTCTCGATGGAGTCTGTTGGTACTATAACCTCGTACCCTAATTTCTCGAGCTCTTTTGTATAAAGTCCAGATTCTATAGTTCCTGAGGTAGCCAACAAGCCAATTTTCTTTTTATCTGGATAAAGTTTTTGAGTTTCCAGAGCAGTTTCCTTGATCATATTGATGATTGGAATATTGACGACCTTATCCATTTCGTCATAAAAATAATGTACCGTATTGCAAGGAATAGCAATAAAAGATGCACCAGACGCTTCTAGCTTCTTAACACTGTATTCAAGATATGGCAAAATCTCTTCACCGCCGTTTCTTATGGCTGCCATCCGATCGGGCACCTTAGGATTACTAAAAATGATGGTAGGGATATGCTCCTGGTCCTTCTCAGCTGGCACTAACCGAAGTACCTGCTGGTAGAGATCTGCAGTTGCTTCGGGACCCATACCACCGAATATGCCCATGGTTACCTCATTGCCTGCAGGAGGCGACGGTCTAGGCTCAGTACAGCTACTGATTACGAATACCGAACCTATAATCAGAAGAATTCCGAAGGTATACTTCATTCTTATCGTTAGGAATGGGAGCATTTTCATAATCGCGTATTTAGTTTAGTAAGTTTAAGATTTCTAACCCTGGAATTGGTTACTAACATGCCTGTAACATTACCCTTTTTATCTTTAATTACTTCTATCTTGTTGATTCCAATGCCTTTAGGTCTAAAAATATTCGCTTCTTGCGGCTCCAACTCAAACTCGCCGAACCTATTGTGAAAGCCGAAGAGTTTATCTCCTTCAACATAAAAGCGATAAATCGTTTCCAGTTCATCTGTCCAGTAATCTCCACTAATTTTGTTTAATTCGCCCTTCGATACAGTAAAAGGAGGTTCTTCTTCCGGACTATCTCTTGGAGGTCGTACCGGCAGCGTTTTATCGAATAATATACTAGCAATAGCATTGAATTTTCTTCCCGAATTTGAGGAAGAGAAATTGGTTAAAATCACCACTTCCGTCTCTTTATCAGGAAATGTAGCACCATAGGCACGAAATCCGCCAATTGAGCCGCCATGTGCTATCATTTTTTGATCGAGCAATTCGCCGACATTCACACCAAAAGCATAATTATGAGGTGACCCATCGTTAAAAGGGTCGGTTGTGAGCATCATTTTAAAGGCTTCTTCCCAGCCAGCCGGAGCATTATAATAGTTCCGATACCATTTTGTTAGATCTGCTGTAGTCGAATGAATATTACCTGATCCGGTATAGCCCCAATATTCAACCGAGCGTACCAAGCCTTCTCTGGTGTAATAATATGAGGTGGCATTATTAGGAACTACCCTATTGTATTTGTCTTCTACATAGGTGTCATACAATCCAAGAGGTTCAAATATTTCACGATCCATCCAGCTGGCAAAATTCTCGCCAGTCAGTCGTTCTACAATAATGGCCATTAGAATGTATCCCGTATTACAGTACATGTACTCATCGCCTGGTTTGAAATTTAAGTCTTTTTGCTTGAGGACAAACCTCAGTAAATCCTCATTGGTACGTGTATCATCACCACGCCATCCGGCAAGGCCCAGCATGGCATGGAGGCTCCTCAGACCACTGGTGTGGTGTAACATATGTCGAGTGGTAATTTTATGGTCAAATTCAGGGAGCTCAGGAAGGTATTCCCGAATATCGGCATCGATCGACAGCTTTCCTTCTAACTGGAGTTTTACAATTGCTAATGCTGTAAACTGCTTCGAAATTGATGCAATATTGAATTGAGTGCCGGGTGAATTAGGCACAAGGTATTCTAAACTGGCCAATCCAAAGGCTTTAGCATAGACCAGGTTGCCATTTTGACGTATCCCAATAGTTCCACCAGGCTGATTGGGAGCATTCCATGCAATAAACAGACTATCGATGCGACTTATCTTTTCTTTACTGAGTTGGGCAGTTGTGTTTAAGCTAAACAGCAATGCAATAAGTAAAATAACGGAATGATTGAGGAGCTTCTTCATTTTAGGAGATTTGATTCTGTACTAAAGTTATGCTCTCCTATTCAGATTTAACCCAATATTTATATCAGCGGAACGAATTATAGATGTTCATAAAAACTTTCTCAATTTTCCCAACAATGATCTTGCTTTCAATTTTATACAATATTCTACCCCGATAATCTTTATTAGCTTTGCGTCATGAGCAAGTTTGGAATAGCTATTCATGGAGGAGCAGGAACAATTCTCCAATCTGAAATGTCCGTTGAAAAAGAAGATAAATACAGCGCTGCATTGCAGCAGGCTTTAGATGCCGGATATAATTCACTGGAAATCGGAGAAACAGCAGTAACAGCTGTAGAAATCGCTGTAAAAGCGCTGGAAGACAGCCCTTTGTTCAATGCAGGTAAAGGATCAGTTTTTACCCATGAAGGCACCCATGAAATGGATGCATCGATTATGGATGGCAAATCACTGGCAGCAGGCGCAGTATCGGCCATTGAAGGTATAAAAAACCCGATTACTTTAGCTCGTTTAGTTATGGTGGAGTCTGAACATGTATTTTTAACGGGCCAGGGTGCAGCGCAATTTGCCAAGCTTAAGAACTGCGAATTCAGGGATAAGGAATATTTCTTTGATGAATTCAGACATCAGCAATGGTTAGCACTAAAAGATAGTAATGATTTTCAGTTGGATCATAGCCAGAGTAAAGACCGTAAGTTCGGGACTGTTGGAGCAGTAGCGCTCGATCAGGAAGGCAATATTGCCGCAGCAACATCTACTGGGGGCATGACCAATAAACAATTCGGAAGAGTTGGTGATAGCCCCATGATTGGGGCAGGAAATTACGCGAATAACAAAACCTGTGCTGTTTCCTGCACCGGCAGCGGTGAGTTTTTTATCCGCGGCGTAGTCGCCTACGATGTGTCGTGTCTTATGGAATATAAAGGCTTAAGCCTCGAAGCGGCTTGCCATGAAGTCGTTCATAAAAGGCTCATAGATATCGGCGGTGATGGCGGTCTTATTGCCATCGATACTGCAGGTAATATTAGCCTGAGCTTTAATACTGAAGGGATGTACCGAGGCCAAAGGAATAATAGCGGCCTAAATGAAGTAGCGATTTACGGTGGCTAATTAAACAAATTCCTCGTTCAACGGTAACACTGTTGTTTTGCGGTCTTCCAGCGTAAAACGATCGCCATTGGCTAAGATATGCGTAGTTAGACCTGCCAACGACATAGGTGTACCTTCTTCAAGCGCACTATGTGCATTATGCGTTACCTCATTTGCATCGAAAACAATAATCATTCCTGAGCCAATCACCTTAAATTCACGACCATTTTTAATAATGATTCCGGTATCTTCTGCGAGTCCAACTCCTATAAGTCTAGGGTGAATGGCAATTGCCTCAGCTAATCGTCCAAATCGACCTCTTCGAATGAAATGAGTGTCGATAACTAGGTCTGAAATGAGGTTTAACCCATCTCGCATTATCACAGCTCCTTTCTGCATAGCTTCTTTACTGCTTCCTCCGGCTATCATTTCTTTGGCCATAGCCATAGCCCCAGCACTGGTGCCAGCAATAACAAAATCCTCATTAATATAGCGCTGCGCTAATATTTCATGCATTGTAGTATTACCTATTATACTTGTAATTCTCGATTGATTTCCACCTGAGAACATTAAGCAGTCTGCATTCCGAATAATAGCTAATGTTTCTGAATCTTCGCATTGCTTACTTTCCGTAATATTTAACACCTGAACATTCGTGCAGGATAATTTTTGAAAGGCATCAAGATAGTTTTGGCCAACAATGTCGGGGATGCTCGAGGCTGTTGGGATTACCACAATTTTAGCATCTAAACCGCCGCTTTCACGCACTACGTGGGATAATATTCCTTCTTCGATAAAGTCTAAACCCTCATCTTCATTTAACTCCCCTTTGTCTTCATTACCTCCGATCGGTATAAGGGTGCCACTAATTTGCTGCATGCTACTAATACTATGTTTAATTAACTGCTGCAAAATTGGCTATAATTTCTGAGTAAAAAATCTATATTTATGCTAGAAGTAATGGATTCCATAAAATAAACTGTTAATTGTATGAAGATTAGAGAAATTAAAGCAATGCGTGGACCAAATTATTGGTCGGTTAATCGCCATAAACTCATTGTGATGGTTTTAGACATTGAGGATATGGAACAGCGGCCAACAAACACCATTGATGGATTTCTCGATCGTTTAGAAAAGATGTTCCCCACTATGTACGAACATCGCTGCTCAGTGGGTTCTGCAGGCGGATTCTTTCAACGCGTTGAAGAAGGCACCTGGATAGGCCATGTTATCGAACATATTGCTTTAGAGATTCAGACTTTGGCAGGTATGGATGTTGGTTTTGGTCGTACCCGTGGCTATGGTGAAGAAGGCGTGTATAATGTTGTATTTGCCTATATGGAGGAAGAAGTAGGTAGATATGTAGCGAAGCTCTCTGTTGACGTCGCACAGGCACTTGTCGATGCAGAACCTTTTGATTTAACGGATCATATTCAGAAAATGCGCGAAATACGCGAAAGCGTTAGACTTGGGCCGAGTACAGGATCGATAATTGCCGAGGCAGAAAGTCGCGGGATTCCTTGGATGCGCCTTAACAAGTATTCGTTATGTCAATTAGGCTATGGGGTTAACCAAAAGCGTATCCAGGCTACTGTTACGAGTCAGACGAGTAATATTGGTGTAGATATCGCTGGAGATAAAGAAGATACCAAATATTTATTAGAGCAAGCAGAGGTGCCCGTGCCTAAAGGCGAAATAATTAGAACGGAAGCAGGTTTAAAGGAAGCAGTGGCTTATGTAAAGTACCCATTGGTTATAAAACCAATTAGTGGTAATCATGGCAGAGGTATATCAACCGATATTAATTCTTGGGAAGAAGCCTTGGAAGGATTCGAGGCAGCGAAGAAGGTGTCTCGTTCTGTTATTGTTGAAAAGTATATTACTGGCGAAGACTATAGACTATTAGTTATTGATCATAAACTAGTAGCAGCCGCTAAACGAACTCCAGCGCATGTAATAGGTGATGGAAAATCTACTGTTCAGCAATTAGTTGACAAAGTAAACGAAGACCCGCGTCGTGGTTATGGCCATGAAGAAGTGCTTACCATGATTGAAATTAATGACTTAACGCTCAGCATTTTAAAGGAGGAGGGCAAGACTGTAGATACTGTTTTAAAGAAAGGTGAGAAACTGGTTCTTAAAGACACCGCTAACCTTAGTACGGGTGGCACTGCCGAAGATGTAACTGACATTGTGCATCCCTATAATAAGTTTATGGCAGAACGAATTTCTAAAATCGTAGATCTCGATATCTGCGGTATCGATATTATGACACACCATATCGATGAACCTCTGCCCGATACCGGTGGGGCCGTTTTAGAAGTTAATGCGGGACCTGGCTTTAGAATGCACCTTGCTCCTGCCGATGGTCTGCCTCGTAATGTTGCTGGACATGTAGTGGATATGCTCTATCCACATGATGCAACATCGCGTATACCGATTGTAGCTGTAGCGGGTACTAATGGTAAAACCACAACTACAAGGCTGGTGGCACATATAGCAAGGATGAAAGGCTATAAGGTAGGCTATACTACCACCGATGGTGTATATATACAGAATAGACTAATGATGACGGGTGATTGCACAGGCCCGGCTAGTGCCGAGTTTGTACTTAAGGACCCTACTGTTGATTTTGCTGTGTTAGAATCGGCTCGTGGTGGACTACTCAGGGCTGGATTAGGCTTTAAGAACTGCGATATAGCCATTGTTACCAATGTTTCTGCCGATCATCTTGGTATGAAGGGCATCAATACGATTGAGCAACTTGCCAGAGTTAAGGGGGTTGTTCCCGAAACGGTTTTTCCCGAAGGATACGCCATATTGAATGCCGATGATGATTTAGTGTATGATATGCGGAAGGGTGTTAAGTCGAAAATAGCCCTCTTTTCCCTCGATGAGAAAAACAAACGAATGATCCGTCACGCTAAACAAGGCGGGCTTGCCGCCGTGTATGAGAACGGATATATTACCATCTGTAAAGGAGAATGGAAAATGCGCATTACGAAAGCCATGACCGTTCCGCTAACATTTGAAGGCAAAGCATTGTTCATGATTCAAAACGTACTTGCAGCAGTATTAGCAGGCTATATTCGAGGCTTTTCGATCGAAGACCTTAAGGTTTCTATAGAATCATTCATTCCTTCCCCTACCCAAACTCCAGGAAGACTAAATCTATTCAGGTTCAGAGAATTTAATGTCCTCTTAGATTATGCACACAATCCAGCTGGTCTTCGTGCACTTCACGAGATGACCAAGAAAATGAAGGGCGCTCCTAAAGTGGGCATGATTGCCGGTATTGGCGATCGACGTCCGGAAGACAATCACGAAGTGGGACAGGTTGCTGCCGAAATGTTTGATGAGATAATCATCCGACAGGACAAGCATCTTAGAGGCAAAACAGAACAGGAATTAATCGATATGATTCATGGTGGTATAAAAAGTATAGACCCTAATAAACCCGTTACCATTATTCCATCGGAAGAAGAGGCAATTACCTATGCTATTAAAAATGCCAAGAAAGGATCACTCCTTGTGTTCTGTAGCGATGTAGTTCCCGATGCCCTTAATCTGGTAATGAAGTTTAAGGAAGAAGAGACTGAAAAAATAATGCACGAAGAATAAAAGGAATTATTCTCGCCGCGGAATCATCCTCTAAGGGCTTTTCTAGGCTGTATGTTGTCTAATTTGCAATGTATTGATTTATTAGTTCTACCTTTGCAGTATAATATTCTTAGCAGACTTTTAGTCAAGGCAGTTTTCCCGCCAAAAAAGGAACCCTCTCTTTTCTCTCTGATTCGGCTAAGCACGAACAGAAAATTATTAATTAACAAAACACCTATTTATAGTTACGGGTAAAAAACGAGCGCTTTAACCTCGGCCCTTATAGACTATTATTACGGATTACAAAAATTTTATGCAAAATTCATATTACAAGAAAAAACGAAGTACAAAATCTTCCTTTGGTAGCAATGGATCTACACGATCGGATCGATTGAATAAAGGAATTAAGTCGGAAAGAAGCGAAAGCAACGGCGAAGCCAATGGCAACAAAAGAGATTTCAGGGCAAATAAGCCAAGACGCAACGGGAATTCTGGCCCTGGCAGAAATGGTGGTGGAAGAAAAAAATCTACCCTCGACCCTTCCCTACTAGTACGTAAAGCAACAGGCTCTGCGGCCACAGAGTACGTCTCGGAACGACTTTATGATAATATGCCTATAAGCCCTAATTTGAAGGAATGTCTTCATAAGAAAGGTTTTAAACGACCAACAGAAATCCAAGATAAAACCCTGGAATCGTTATTGGAAGGACGAGATATGTTAGGGATAGCACAAACAGGAACGGGCAAAACAGGAGCATTTTTAATTCCGATTATCGAGGAATTAATTGAAAATAAAAGAGGTTCCCTGGCATTAGTCGTGGTTCCTACACGAGAATTAGCAACTCAGGTTGATGATGAATTTAGAAGTATGACCAAAGGGCTAGGTCTGGAGTCTTCTGTTTTTATTGGAGGAACGAATATCAATAGAGATATACAAAACCTTAGAAAGAAGAATAATATCATCATCGGCACACCAGGTCGTTTACTCGATCTAGGTAATCGCAATGTGTTAGATTTCAAACGTTTTGAGGTATTGGTATTAGATGAATTCGACCGCATGCTCGATATGGGATTCGTTCATGATGTTAAGAGAATCATTGGCAATATGACCCACAGAAAACAAACTATGCTTTTCTCTGCTACCTTGGATAGAACCCAGGAGCAATTGATCGCAGGTATTCTAAACAACCCTATTACCGTTAAGGTAAGTCAGGGTAATACTACGGGTGAAAATATCGATCAAGATATTGTTCGAATCACGAATGGTGACGATAAATTCAAGGTCTTACTGAACATGGTCTCAGAGGAATCGTTCGAAAAGGTTTTACTTTTCGAAGAAACCAAGCATAAGGCAAGCAGAATCTGTAAGAAGCTGAATAGTTCTGGTATTTCATCAGATCAGATCCACGGTAATAAAAGTCAGAATGCACGTCAAAAAGCGCTAAATTCTTTCAAGAAAGGAAACATTAGGGTATTAGTAGCAACGGATGTTGCGGCACGGGGTATCGATGTATCGGATGTAACCCATGTTATTAATTACCAAGTACCTCAGACTTTCGATAGTTATATTCATAGAATTGGCAGAACAGGTCGAGCTGGTAAAACGGGTAAAGCCTATACGTTTGTAGATTAAATGCTTACCAATAACGACATTCTCAAGAAATTGCGTGTAGCGCATAAGCTACGCGACGATGATATCATTAAGATTCTGGAACTTGTAGACTTTAAGATTACAAAGGGAGCCTTGGGTGATATGTTTCGTAATGAAGATCATCCTGGCTTTGAAGAGGCTGGCGATCAAATACTTCGGAACTTCTTAAACGGATTAATAATTCATCTAAGAGGGCCAAGACCGGCGAAGGAAGTAAAGTTGCCAAAATCTAAAGAATCGAGCTGATATAAACCTAATTCTTATATTATTTAGGCCTTCTGAGCAATCAGGGAGGCCTTTTTTATGGTTTCGCCACAAACCCGTAGTCTACAGACTTTGCTCGATAGTTCTTTCGCGGCATTATAATCTACTGTTCAATTAAGATTGTCATCATAGATGGGCTGGAATATGCTGTTTTTTAAGGAAGAATTAGTACATCTGACTAAACTAGTTCATAAATTTACCTTATCATCTTTGTAGCTAAGGTTACCAGATATAATGTTCAATTCCTTGTCTTATAAGTAATGAAAACACTTAATGACCTCCTCGATTCAGCAAGCAAGAACTTTGATCTAACTAGCTCTAATAATCAGGCAAGCCTATTTGAGTTGGTTAATTCCCTCTCTCCTTATAAGAATGTGATCCTTGATCAATTTTCTATGTTAACTCAAGGTGCAACAACGCCACTTGAAGCTAAAATTGCTTTTCACTTACTCAGATCGAAGGTTCTCATAGAAACTTTTGACAAACCACTAAAAATTGCAGTCGTTTATGCCATGTGGGGCGAACAGAATAGAATACTGCCCAAGACTGAGCATAACCCGAACGGCGAAGACAGTTTAAGAACAAAAATAGATCAGTTAAACTGGATTACGAGCGACACTCCTATCGAGTGGAACCTCTATGTGGTTGATGATGGGTGCCCGCACGGTAGTGGTAGAATGGCCGAAGAAATATTAAAGCAACACTCTGATAAGGATCGGGTTAAGGTGCTTTTTCTTGACAAGGCTGTACCAACAACTGAAGGGCCACTGCGAAAATTGGCCTCTGCTGATGACTCCAGGAAAGGCGGCGCCATAATTTTCGGCGCTCAGGAAGCCATAAAGGATGGCTGCGAGGTAATTATTTATACAGATGCCGATAATTCTGTTCACCTCGGTCAGATAGGAATTTTGTTGGAACAGTATGTTGAAAATGGCTTTAAGGTTGTTTTGGGGAATCGTAAAGACCCACAGTCCGTTTTAGTAAAACAAGAGAATCGCTGGGGAATTGGTATTAAGTTATTACGTCATATGCAGCGTATGGTTGGGGAATCGATTTTCTCCCTGGGAATACTTGACTCGCAAGCCGCTTTTAAGCTCTATGATGCTCAATTACTGAAATCAATCCTTAAAAATCCTGCGGTCTACGACTTCTCCTTCGATTCTGACTGGATAGCGGCGAGCATTATAGAAGGCGAGCATTTTGCAAAAGTCCCCTTTGCTTTTATCGATTCGTTTGCTGAATCTGCTTCCATTGTCCAGGGACCCATGACAACATGGGAGACCTTACTCCTCGGTCTCGTTCAGGTTGTTGAACACCGTGGTCTTCCCCACAATACGGAGATGGCGCAGGTACTGAAGGATGAAATAAGATCTGCAACGGACCTTGAACTGTTAATTAATGTATTACCAAAAGAACTCGAAAATATTTCCGATACTGATATAGGGAACCCTGTTATAATGTCACCTAAGCAGGTACAGGATTGGATTAGATATGTTAAACTAAACGCAAATACGCATGATTGAAAAGATTAATTGGGACAATGTTCCCGAAGAAGAAGTAACTCCTAAAATGTTCCGTAAAATTGTTTCTGGAGATAAAATAATGATTGCCAAGATGCGATTTAAAGATGGTTTTGTGGTACCACTCCATTCTCACGAGAATGAGCAAATCACGCAAGTACTTTCGGGTAAAATCCGATTTTGGTTTGGTGAGAATAAAGAGGAGGAAATGGAATTATTACCGGGCGACACTGTGGTTATACCGGGAAACTTGCCGCATGAGGCACTTATGATTGGCGATGTTGAAGAAATAGATACCTGGGCGCCCCCAAGAGCTGATTGGCTAGATGGAACCGATAATTATTTGCGTAAATAATGGACTTAGGATTAGATAATAAAGTCGCCTTTATTGCAGCATCTAGCGACGGTCTGGGAAAGGCTGTTGCTGCAGAATTAGCAAAAGAAGGAGCTCACATTATAATATGCGGCCGTGACTCAGTACGTTTACAGACTGCCTTAGATGAACTAAACGACTTAGGAAATGGTACTGTGAACGCCATTGAGGCAGATCTTACCATTGAGAAGGACAGAAAACGACTGATAGCAGAAGCACTATCCTATTATCCTGTAATAGACATTCTCGTTACAAACTCCGGTGGTCCGCCAACTGGTAAATTTACTGAGTTAGATTCCAAAGAGTGGCAAAAAGCTTTCGACCAGCTTCTCGTAAGCACAACAGATTTAGTGCGTGGTTTCCTGCCGGGTATGCAAAAACAACGCTGGGGTAGAATAATAGCCATTACCTCACAGGCTGTAAAACAACCTGTGAATAACCTCATCCTATCAAATTCGATACGTGCTTCGGTAGTTGGGTTAATGAAAACCCTTGCAAATGAACTTGGCCCCGATAATATTACTGTTAATAATGTTATGCCTGGTTACACCAATACAAGCAGATTAGAGAGGCTAATAAAAACCAATCCATCTTTTCAAAATGCAGTCAAAACAATACCTTTAGGCCGCTTTGGGCAGCCCAATGAGTTTGCTTCAGCCGTAGCATTTTTAGCAAGTAATCGTGCCAGCTATATAACAGGAGTATCTCTGCCAGTTGATGGCGGATGGATACAAAGTATTATTTAGAGGGGGATTTTGGGTTACTCTTTAACCACTTTAACGTTCACTGCATTCATCCCTTTTTTGCCTTCTTCCATATCGTATTCGACTTTGTCGTTTTCTTGAATTTGGTCGATAAGGCCTGATGAATGTACGAAGATATCTTCACCGGTATCCGATACGATAAATCCGTAACCTTTTGAATTGTTGAAAAACTTTACTGTTCCTTCCATTGTATTTTTAATAATTGAATGCTGTAAAAGTATGATATTATTCAGAGATTATCTCAGTAGAGCAAATAAATTTATTCAATAACTTATCATGCTCTAAGTAAAAGAGTTTAATCTCGTGGTTTTGATTGGTATTTCATGCGTGACTTAAAGAAAAACGCTAGCGACGTCGACTTCTATTATTACTGTATTTAGAATTGTCTCTTCTTGGTCTTCTGTCACTCCTCGAGCGCCCGCCACCGCCGTATTTCTTACCTTTACTCCTACTCTTTATTTCGGCGTCATTTTCGAGGTTTACTCTAATTTCTCTTCCTTCAACCTGGATGCCCACGAAACTCGGTGCCAGCTGCGCATCTTTAGAGGCTTCTATTTCGAAAAACGCACAGTTTTTTTGAAGGTCGATATCGCCAAATGCCTTCCTGTTAATCTCAGAAACATCTGATAGAAAGTGCAGTAAGTCTGCTTTTGTAACTCCATCGATAGAACCAATATTGATAAAATAGCGATTATACCCTTCGCGTTTCTGTTTAGACTCTCCCCGTTTGGATTGATGGCCACCATGAATCTCGTTTAAGTCCTGGTCTTCGCCACTCTGCATGAGTAGATGGTCTAACTGAGTAGTAATTAATCTTTTTAACAGATCTTCCTTGCTTAAATGTGCAAACTGACCATGCAAATGGCTTAAAATTTCTTCAGATTGTTCATCTACCTTGGTATTGATAATGAGATTTGCCCAATTATTTATTCTACTCGATTTAAGCTCTTCAATTGAGGGCACTTCTACAATATCGAATTTGATTTTCAGTCTTTTCTCGATTTCGGTGATTCTTCTACCCTCTCTAGGGTTGATAAATGCCAACGATATGCCTTTCTTTCCTGCCCTGCCCGTTCGACCACTTCTATGGGTATAATACTCCAGCTGATCAGGCAAGGTATGGTGCATTACATGGGTTAGATCATTCACGTCTATACCTCGAGCGGCTACATCGGTAGCAATCAGCAACTGCATCGATCTTGATTTGA
>CBDUMS010000071.1:0-20290 GCA_965368405.1 uncultured Cyclobacteriaceae bacterium | reverse complement strand
GGTAAGAAGGCAGAGATGGTTGCTTTTTTATTGGAAAATAAGGAGTATTTGAAATCGATTGAATTGGTTGCTACAGGCACAACGGGCAAGCATGCTGAAAATGCCGGACTTGAAGTTGAACGAGTACTATCGGGACCCATGGGAGGTGATGCCCAAATTGCCGCCATGGCAGCCGAAGGTGAGATTTCTGCCGTGATATTCTTTCGCGATCCGCTTGATAAGCACCCACATGAACCGGACGTACTCATGCTGCTTAGAATTTGTGATGTTCATAACGTGCCATTAGCCACGAACCCAGCAACAGCTGAACTCTTGGTTAAAGGATTAACTCAGCGCAAATAATAATTAGTGAATTACGATGCAGTATTCACTGATCAAGTTAAGTCACTAATGTTTGTACTTAATAATCGAACTTTTCAGGAACGATATCACATACAAGCCTGTTCAAATGTTATGCTCAAAATATATGCTACCTTGCTTTTTGCACTAATCCTAAGTGTTCCGGCACTTAGTCAGGATACGGAGTGGGAATTAAAAAAAGATGAAGACGGAATAAAGGTATACACTCGACTTGCGGAAGGATCCAGCATAAAAGAATTTAAAGCTATGGCCACGCTACCCATTGCTGCCACGCAGCTCTTTGCGGTTCTGAAAGATGTTGAACATTATCCTACTTGGATAGAAGATGTACAATATGCTAAAATGGTTGCTGAGGATGATGCGGCTTTAAGCTTTTATTATCAATTAGATATGCCTTGGCCTATAAAAAACAGAGATATGGCATTAGATATGGACATTACGAATACAGCAGATAGTATAATCCTTAAACTTAACAGTAATAAAGACATTGAACCTGTTCGTGATGATTTCATACGAATGAATAAGGTAATAGGGCAATGGAGCTTATACCCTATTTCTGCAAATAGCACTCAAGTTATCCATCAATTTTTGGCTGACCCCGAAGGAAGTATACCCGCCTGGGTGGTTAATGCCTTCATCGTTGAAGGTCCGTATAAGAGCATGAAAAACCTGGAATCTTATGCGCGAGAGCGTGCAAGTGAATAGCTAATTGAACTTAATCGATCGAAGTGGCGTTTGAACTCTGAAACCTTAAATCAAAAGCGAGAGATTATGTCTGAACCAAAAATTGCCCAAAAATCACCCTATATTGTAGATGCAGAGCCCAAAACCTATGCCTGGTGTGCGTGTGGCGAAAGTAAGAATCAACCCTATTGCGATGGTTCACATACTACAACTGAGTTTACTCCTCATATTGTAAAGATTACAGAATCGAAAAAGGTAGCTTTTTGTGGTTGTAAGCAAAGCAGTAATCCTCCTTATTGCGATGGCACACATGCCAAGCTTTAAGAATAAGAAATCAAAAGCTTAGGCTCTTACTAATTCAATAATTGTTATTTCAGGAAGGATACCAACTCTACCAGGGTATCCTATAAAGCCGAACCCTCTATTAACATAGAGATTTTGGCTTCCCTCTGTATAGAGATCTGCCCACTGCTTATACATATATTGCGATGGCGACCAGCGGAAATTACCAATTTCCACACCAAATTGGAAACCATGGGTATGGCCTGCCAACATTAAGTCTATATCAGGATAGTCGGGCCTAATTTGAGCATCCCAATGGCTGGGGTCATGAGAAAGCAATATTTTTGTATCGGCCTCACTCCCGTGGTAAGCGCTAGCAATATCACCATACTTTGCAAATCTTCCGGCTCCCCAGTTCTCCACACCAATTAGGCTTAGGTTTTCCCCATCAACTTTTATGGTTCGATTTTCATTACGGAGTAAATCCCAACCCATATCCTTGTGTACCTGAACAATGTCGTCCAGGTTTTGCTGCTTGGCTTGTGGGGTAGACCAGCGTCGATAATCACCGTAATCGTGGTTCCCCAAGGTTGAATAGGCACCTAGCGGAGCATTTATCTTTGAGAATACATCTTTGTATTCATATACCTCAGAAGTTTCATTATTTACCAGATCTCCGGTAAACACAAATAAATCCGGCTTTTCCTGCATTAATAGATCAACTCCTCCCTTTACTGCTGTTTTGTTAAAAAAGCTGCCGGAATGAATATCAGAAAGTTGTCCTATGCGCAAACCATTTAGCGCCTGAGGCAGCCCTTGAATTAGAACCATCTTTCGCCGTACACGGTAATCGTAAGCGCCACTTAGTATACCAAAACCAAGCGAAGTAGCGGGAATGGCTGCCGCCAGCACAGAGGCTTTTGCTAAAAAATCTGATCGTGAAATTTTATCGCCCACATAATTTGCCTTGGGCTGAGATGCTCTCTGAATTACCCAACGTGCAAACCGGATGAGATCGTCTACAACGAGAAAAAGAAGTGCCGGAAGTTTTGAAACATAAACAATAAAAAATATGACGGTTGACCAGCGTTGCAGATGTGGGCTAATTTGCTGCGGCCCAAGTATTTTGTAAAATAAAAAGGAAACTAGAATATAAGCTGTGGCGCCCCAATATGCAATATATACAGCACGACGCCATTTTAGAGGCCATTTTCTACTGAGCACTTTTGCACCCTGGAAGACATAGAAATCTATGGCAACCAGTACCGATAGTGCTAAAATAAAAACGAACCAGCTCAACTAATTAATACTTGTTTAATCCTAACCATATATTCACCTTATCGAAGAACAGATACATTACCGGTACAATTACCAGAGTAAGGAACGTAGAAAAGGTTAATCCAAAAATAATTGTCCACGACATTGGACCCCAGAACTTCACATTATCACCCCCTATAAAGAAGTTAGGATCGTAATTCTGAAAGAACCCAAGGAAATCGATATTTAAGCCAATTGCTAAGGGTATAAGACCAAGTATCGTGGTTATAGCCGTTAAAAGTACGGGGCGTAACCTAGTTTTCCCAGCAATCACGATGGATTCTTTTATCTCCGTTAGCGGTAATCGTTCACCTGGACTTAACTCTTCACGCTTACGCTTACGGGTAAGCTCTATAAAGTCAATGAGTACAATGGCGTTATTTACCACAATACCAGCCAATGATATAATACCCACCATGGTCATTATAATAACAAATTCCATCTGAAAGGTCACAAGCCCAAAGAATACGCCGATGGTACTAAACAATACCGATACCATAATAATAATTGGGGCAGTCAGTTTATTAAACTGCCCTACAATGATTAAGAATATCAAGAAAACCGCGATTAGTAACGCCTGGCTCAAGAAAGCTAGCTCTTCGGCTTGCGACTCTTGCTCACCACCAAATTTATATTCATAACCTGCAGGCATCTCAAATTCCTTGAGTACGGTTTTAATCTGATCGTTTACAACAGTTGGGTTATAATCACCTAAAACATTAGAGCTAATGGTGATTACCCTTTTCATATCCATTCTACGAATAGAGCCGTATGTGCTCGACAATTCAGCCTTTGCTACGGATGCAATCGGTACCTGATGCATCATACCATTCGTTTGATTTCGGAATGTAATATTCTTATTCATCAAGGCATCTACATCATAACGATATTTATCGTCTAATCTGATCTGAATTTCATAATCATCTTCACCTTGCTTATACTTACTTACTTCTTTTCCGAAGATAGCCGTACGAAGTTCATTAGCGATGGTGTAGGTCGAGAGGCCAAATCGTCTGGCTTTTTCACGATCGATATTTATGGTAAGCTCCGGTTTACCCGTCTCAAGATTTGTTTTAAGCTTTTCTATGCCTTCAACTCCCGATTCATTGATGTGCAGCTTCATTCTTTCTGCAATTTCAATCAGGCGCTCATACTGATCACCACTTACCTCAATACTAATCGGCTTACCTACAGGAGGTCCATTCGAGTCTTTATCAACGGTAATGGTAACACCTGGATATCCTCTAAGTCCTTCTCTAATCTCTTCCATAACTGCAGAGCTTAGCACTTTACCTCGTTCTTCGATCTCTACAAAATTCACCGTTATTCGTGCCTTATGCGGACTATCTCCAGCTCCCATCGACGACGGATCGTTCGGGTCGGCAGCACCCTGCCCTACATTGGAGATAACCGACTCCACGATTGGCATATAGGGCGTTATTATTTCGGCAACGCGCTCATTTACCTTAACAGAAAAATCGTTTGTTGTTTCTATATCAGAACCAATAGGGAGTTCAATAAACACATTCACATATTTCGGTTCGTTTTCCGGAAAGAAAACAACACCAGGAGAAAACGCCCCTACCATCACCAAAGAGAGTACTAAAAGCCCTACCGTTCCAAAAAAGAAGGTGTTCATATAATTCAGGGCCACACGTAATGTACGTTCATACACCTGCTCTAACCAAGGCAATAGACTGTCTTGAAACCAGCGCGCCCATGGAGTAAGCAAGTAAATGTTAAGCATCATAAGCACGGCAATCGCCAAGGCTAAATTGCCTAGTACCTTAAAGAAACCACTGTTTAAAGCATTCCCTCCCACCAGAATTACTACACCTACAACAACCGTAATAAGGAGGTTACGTATAGTTCTTCGGTGATTAATCTTGTCGCGGCCATCTAATTTCATGTACATCTTGATGAGTACAGGGTTAATAACTAAAGCTACAAATAGCGATGAACCGAGGGTAATGATTAATGTTATAGGCAAGTACTTCATAAACTCACCCATAATTCCGGGCCAGAATGCCAATGGTAAGAATGCCGCCAGCGTTGTCGCCGTAGACGAGATAATTGGCATGGCAACTTCACCAACACCCTTCATCGTTGCCTGGAAAGGATTTAATCCACCTTCCATTAAACGATATACATTCTCTACGACCACAATACCATTATCAACAAGCATACCCAGTGCCATGATAAGTGCAAAAAGCACCATCATATTAATAGAAATACCTAACATGCCAAGGATGAGAAACGACATAAACATCGAGAGAGGAATAGCGATTCCAACAAACATTGCGTTTCGCGTTCCTAAGAAAAAGAGCAGTACCAGAACTACGAGAATTACCCCGAAAATAATGCTGTTCTCGAGATTCGAAACCATCTTCTTGGTCTGTTTACTCTGATCGTTGGTAACTACAACCTCAAGATCCGCTGGAAAATAGCTAGTTTGAGTCTTTTGAAGAATATCGCCAATTTTTTCTGTGGCGTCCAGGAGGTTTTCGCCTCCACGTTTAATTACATCGATCATCACCACCTGTTTATCGTATAAACGCGCATAGTTGGCCTTGTCTTTATAATCAAACTCTACTGTGGCAACATCTTTTAAATAAACGATGTTGTCATCTTCATTCTTTACCACTACATCTAATAGCGCAGAAGGATCATCAAATTCACCTTCTATACGAACTGTTCTCCTTATTCCATCAGAAACATAACTTCCACCAGACATAGTAATGTTCTCGGAAGAGATCGCATTTTCCAAATCGCCAAAATTCAAATCAACTGCCTCAAGTTTATAAGGGTCTACTTTAATCTTTACTTCCTTCTCATCAAGTCCTCGAATCTCAGCTTTCGATATTTCAGGTACCTTTTCAATCTCATCTTCGAGGTACTCAGCAAAAACCTTTAGTTCGTCGCGCGTGTAATTTCCTGATAGATTAATATTTAAGATTGGAAATTCATTTACATCCATCTCGAAAACGTCCGGCTCACTGTCTAAATCAGAGGGTAGATCGGGTTTTGCCTTATCTACTGCATCCTTCACTTTTCGCAGTGCTTCATCAACGTCGGTCTCGGCAGTAAATTCGACTACAATCGTGGCAAAATCCTGTATGGAGGTAGATGAAATTTTATCTACAGAAGATATCGTGTTGATCTGACGCTCGATAGGTCGTGTAATCAAATTCTCAATATCTGCCGGTGAATTACCCGGATGAACCACACCCACGTAAATTGTAGGAATATTGATTTCCGGAAAGTTTTCTCTGGGCAAACTGATATAGGTAGAAATACCCATTACCACAATCAGGAAAGTAAGTACTAAAACAGTTGTACTGTTATTTAGCGCGAACTTGGTTAGCCCAAATGATTTGTCGATTTTTTCTTTATTTTCACTCATAATCCTTCAAGGATATCCTATTCTTCAACAATATTTACTTCACCACCGTCGGCAAGTCCTAACCCACCTTTAACAACCAACAAATCACCATCGTTCAATCCCGATTTGATTTCCGTGTCGTTTTCGTAAGTAATCCCCAATTCTATATCTACACGTTCTACGATGGTTTTACCATCGTTCTCCGCAATTTTATATACGAACTTCCCGAGTCTATCACTCTGGATGATCTTGGTAGGGATAGTATGTGCTTTATCATTTCTATAATCTGCCAGGCTAAGCACAGCGATCATATTCGGTTTAACATTTAAATTATTAGGTATTGTTACCTCTAATTCAAAAGTTCTATTATTCGGGTTGATTACCAGCCCAAGTGCCTTTACAGTCGATTTTAATCGATAGTCTGTGGATGGAAAGTAAACTTCCACCTCTTGACCTTTAGTGAATTTGCCAATAAACGATTCGGATACATCAGCTTTAATATACATGTTAGACATGCTCACGAGTCTGATGATCGGGAATCCCGGTTGTGCCATCTCACCAACGCGAACATCTATTTTATCCACGATACCATCGAAAGGAGCTCTAATTCTGGTTTTGTTTAGCTGACTTTTAGTAGTAGAAAGCTTAAGTTCCAGCGACTCTTTACGATTTTTCATTTCGAGATACTGGACTTCTGATCCAATGTTCTGCTCCCATAGTTTTTTCTGTCGTTCATACATGGTGGTAGCAAGATCAAGCGATGACTCTAATTCTTTGATGTTCTTTCGAAGGATCTCACCGTCCTGAATTACTAAAAGTTGTCCTTTTTTTACTTCTTGTCCTTCAACAACACTAATATCCTGAACCGCCGCAGGTGTTTCTGCCGAGATCATAACATTATTTCTTGACTGTACTGTACCACGTACATCCACTTGATGAACAAATGGAGTAGTCGTCACTTTGTGAGTCGTTACTAATGTTAAATTAGAATTGGCGTCCGTTACTCCCATTCCTGCAAGTTCTTGTTCGAGCGTAGCTATCTTTTCTTTAATTGCAAATAACTCTGTTTTTGCATCGGTTAGTTCTTTCTTTTTAAGCACGACAGGGTCACCTGCATCGCATGCCATAAACAATACAGTAACCGTAAGGATTGATAAAAATTTAGCTTTCATTGTATATTTATTAAGTGTTCTTGTCAATTAGTTTAATTTGCCCAGCGCTTTTTCGTAGTCTACCTTAGAAATTAGGGCCGAGTACAACGCCTGGAAAAAATTGGTTTGGGCTTCTTTAAAGTCAGCATCAGCATTAATTACTTCGATATTAGAGCCGACACCCTGCTGATATTTTGTTTTGGTAACATCATAAACTTCTTCTGAGATCTTCATGTTTTCCAGCTGCATGTTCATAAAGTCTACGCTATTCGCATAAGCTATTCTGGTCTGCTCTACCTCTAAGTCAATACTATTTCTTAATTGGTCGTATGAATTATATACCTGTTCTAGTTTAACTTTTTTCTGTTGACTGGAATGATGTTTTATTAAGCCATCAAAAATTGGAATGTTCATTCGTAATCCAACAATTCCAAAGCCAAACCATTCATTACCAATATTAAACAAAGAGGCTCCTGCTCCAGTTCCGGCTACAGCACCCAGGTTGGCATATAAATCCAATTTTGGAAGATAACCTACATTCGTCCGGCGAATATCTAGCTGGGCCAATCGTTCCTGTGTTTGAAGAATCGAATATTCTATTCTATTGTCATATGAAAACTGGCTTTCGTCGATATCAGAGAACATCTCCAAGGTCAGCTCATCAGTTAATTCAATCCCCTCGGATACAGGCATACCCATTTGGAATTTCAGGAGATACTCAGCAACCTCCAGCATTTTCTTTGAGTTGCTAAGATTAACTCTAATATTATTAAACTGTACCTGTACGCGACTTACATCGATACCCTCGGCAAAACCACTTTCGCGCATTGCTTTAGTTTCGTTTAAAAGGGTATCTAATCGACCATAATTCTTTTCCACCAATTCGAGCGTCAGTTTATTTACCAAAACATTATAGTAAGCTTTCGTAACATTAACCACCACATCGATTTCGGTTTGCACCTGCGCTTTTGAAGACAGTTCCTGATAGGTTTTGGCCGCCTCTAAACCAACAAAGAATACGCCATCGAACACCATTTGGGTCGCCGATAATGTAGCATTACCAGAATACTTGGTTCCAAATTGAACTGGAATGAATTCGCCTGGAGCTCCGCCAAAAAACTCACCTGGCACAAAGCTGGTAGGTAGCTCGAAATTATCGGCTAAATCAATATTTGCATTAATCTGCGGTAATCCCGAAGCTATGTTTTCTTTCACAAAACCTTCGGCCGCAGTAACGTCCAGCTTGGCATTGAGTAGGGTTTGGTTATGAACCAGCGCATATTGCACGGCTTCATCCAACGACATCCTCTGCTGTTCCACTTGTGCGTACAGTGGGCTAGCAAAGATTAGGAGTGCACTAATTATTAACTTGTTCATTATTTTCAAATTGATAGTTCTTATATTGATTTAGACCCTCTTTAGTAAGGACTCCGTGAACGAAGAAGTCGAAAAGTTGCATTTGAACTTCAGGAAAATCGAATTCATCTTTAGGAAATATTGATTCATCAAATGATGCATGTATTTGCTCAAATCTAATTTTTGCAATTACCTTGACATTGATCTCCGGGCGTACAAAACCTTCTTTCTTACCTCGTTCAAGGCTTTCCACTACGGCCTTATAAATTACCTCTTTCTCGTGCTGCGCAAATATTTCCCAAGCGCTGGGGTGATATTTTTTGAGATCATACATGAAGGCCGGGTTAAGCTCCTTAAAGTGCTTTCTTATCAGGCCCGCTGTAATATTTAATTCTTCGATAGCATTAGAAGCGCAAGCAGCTGCGTTACTATACTCGCTCAGTTTTGCTCCAACGATCATCGTAACGATTTGCTCAACCAAATCATTTTTATCATCAAAAGATTGATATATCGTCTTTTTAGAAATAGTTAAACGATGTGCTATGTCGTCCATAGACACACTGCGAATCCCATATTTCTGGAAAAGCTCCCCTACCGCATATAATATTGTATCCTTCATCGCTTAAATTCGACGCAAAACTATGGAAACTTTTAGCATATTAATAGTTTCCATAGTTTATTGTTACGACTATGCAACAAAAAAGTTTTGGTTATTGTTCATTTTCGGTATTCCTACACCATTTATCGCGAAATTTCTCGCGTAAATGTTGCTTCTCATCGTTGGAGAGGGAACTCCAGCCATTACGCATCTTGTATTTCCAATGATCGGATCCCGCCTTGCCTAATCCGGTTAAAAGCCTCGCGAGAACGAGAATGCCCATAGCTTGCCAGTAGTTAATCATTTTGCCATTAAACAATTCGGGAATTAACCAGTTCCAGAGTAGCATTACGGCCATGGTTAAAATGGCCACTAAAACTAAAAACCAGAATAGATATTTCAAGCCGTACTTTACCATGACATTAGATCTCGTCGTACAACTGCTGAAGGCGTTCTCTTAGAAAATTAACGGCGTAACGCTTGCGTGATAATAATGTATTAATGGAGTCGCCGGTGCGCTCGGCCATTTCACGGAAACTTTGATCTTCGAGCTCGTGCCAAACAAAGACATCCCGTTGTTTCTTGGGCATCTCGTCAAGCACTTTTTCAATCGAGTCCCATATTAATTCTTTCTGATAAACATCATCGGGGGAATTATTAACATCGCCCAGAATATCTGCCAACAACATAGGAGCCTCTTCCCCATCGCGAGAATTCTCTATAACAGAAAATGCCGTAGGTTTTAACTTGCGATAACGATCGATAATCTTATTACGGGCAACACGAAATAACCACGAGGTTATTCGTTCAAGATTTTCTATTGAATGGTATCCTTGCCAAAACTGATAAAAAACGTCTTGCAAAATGTCTTCGGCATCGTCTGGGTTGGCTACACGCTGTTTAATAAAATTAAAGAGACGAGTCTTCTCAGCAGCGACGGTCTGTTCCACCACTAACTTTCTTTCTGCGTTCATTTCTGCTGATAGTCCCAAAGCTTCCATTAATGTTTAAGTCGAACTGTCGTTCGAAATATTGTAATTGTATTGCCGAAGTGGCATACCATAAGGTTAACGTTAAGTCATAGGTTATGGTTCAAGAATATATTGCAAGATTCACCCAACATATGAACACAGACTACCATGAACTATATAGTTTTCTTTTAACTTTGCCACTTAGATATTTCGACCTATGATTCTATTCTTTCAATCCTCCTCAAATAGCATTTTTGCAGTTCATTCATCTAACCAACTCAATCAGTCTTCTAGAGATAAGCTAGCCTGGCTTTTTGGCGATGCTCAGCTCATTAACGCAGAAGTAATTAACGGTTCATTTCTTGGCCCCAGAAAGGAAATGATTACGCCCTGGAGTACCAATGCAGTAGAAATTACTCAAAATATGGGCATTACGGATATCATCAGAATAGAACAATTCGATGAGTATACTCCAGGTGATGAATATGACCCTATGCTGAAAGCATCTTATGAGGATCTCGATCAAAATATTTTTCTGATTGAAAATGAGCCCGAAGAGATTCTGGACATTGAAGATATTGCGGCTTATAATAAGGCTGAAGGCCTAGCCCTGAGCCAGGAAGAAATTGAATATCTAAATGGAGTAAGCCAACGACTCGGTCGGCCACTGACCGATGGCGAAGTATTTGGGTTTTCACAGGTAAACAGTGAGCACTGCCGTCATAAGATTTTCAACGGTAAATTTATTATTAATGGCGAGGAAAAGGAATCTTCATTATTTCAACTCATCAAGAAAACATCGCAAGAACATCCCAACCGTTTAGTATCTGCGTATAAAGACAATGTGGCCTTTGTAGAAGGACCTCGAATTACCCAGTTTGCTCCGGCAACACAAAATAAGCCCGACTATTTTACTACATCTTCCTTCGACTCGGTTATTTCGCTAAAAGCCGAAACCCACAACTTCCCCACCACGGTAGAGCCCTTTAATGGTGCCGCTACGGGTTCGGGAGGCGAAATCCGGGATAGGCTAGCAGGTGGTAAGGCTAGCTTGCCATTGGCCGGCACCGCGGTATACATGACCTCCTATCCCCGTACCCGTAAATCTGAATGGGAAGATAAAATTGAAGCACGAAAATGGCTCTATCAAACGCCCATCGATATTTTAATCAAAGCAAGTAATGGAGCATCTGACTTCGGCAATAAATTTGGACAACCGCTTATATCGGGATCACTTCTAACCTTCGAAAATGAAGAGTATGGCGAAGTAACAGCCTTTGATAAGGTAATTATGCTTGCCGGCGGCATTGGTTATGGCAAAAAGTCTGACAGTCTTAAAGATGAGCCCGCTGTAGGCGACCGAATTGTCGTGCTGGGTGGTGATAATTACCGCATTGGTATGGGTGGTGGTGCCGTTTCGTCGGTAGCTACAGGTGAGTTTAGTAATACCATTGAATTAAATGCCGTTCAGCGCTCGAATCCGGAGATGCAAAAGCGGGTGGCTAATGCAATACGGGCAATGGCAGAGAAGCAGCATAACCCGATCGTATCCATTCACGATCATGGTGCTGGTGGACACCTAAATTGCCTATCTGAACTCGTAGAAACAACCGGCGGTAATATCGAAGTCGCCAAACTTCCAGTTGGAGATCCAACACTTTCAGAAAAAGAGATCATAGGCAACGAATCGCAGGAGCGAATGGGCCTTGTAATAAACCCAGAACACTACGAAGAGTTAAAGGAAGTCGCCGACCGTGAACGTGCCCCAATTTATAATGTTGGCGAAACCACAGGAAAAAACAATTTTACCTTCGTTGGTAAAAAAGGTAAAAACCCTATCGACTGGAGCTTATTCGATATGTTTGGCTCATCGCCCGAGACCGTATTAACAGATACCACTTCGCAAAAAGACAGGGCCGGACTTGCGTATGATGATGCTAAAATTGAGCATTACTTAAATAATGTTTTACAGCTAGAGGCTGTTGCCTCAAAAGATTGGCTAACGAATAAAGTCGACCGTTCGGTTACAGGCAAGGTTGCAAAACAGCAAACCTGTGGCGAGCTTCAGTTACCCCTAAATAATGTAGGTGTAATGGCCCTGGATTATCACAGCAATCATGGGGTAGCCACGAGTATTGGCCACGCTCCATCCCCATCGCTGGTTGACCCTAGTGCCGGAGCAAGGCTGTCAATCGCAGAGGCCCTAACGAATCTTGTTTGGGCACCTATCGATGGTGGCTTAGCTGGCGTGTCGTTAAGCGCGAACTGGATGTGGCCATGTAAGAATGAAGGAGAAGATGCGCGCCTCTATGAAGCCGTACAGGCAGTTAGCGATTTTGCTTGCGAATTGGGAATTAATATACCAACCGGAAAAGATTCCTTGTCTATGACGCAGAAATACTCCGATGGTAAGGCAGTAAAATCACCGGGAACTGTTATTATATCATCTGTTGGAGCGGTTACGGATATTAATAAGGTTATTGAGCCGGCACTTGTTAATACACCAGGCACTAAGTTGATTTATATCGATTTCTCTGAAGATAATTATAAATTAGGTGGTAGCAGCTTAGCCCAAACCCTGGGTGAATTAGGCGACGCGGCACCGAATGTTATCGACTCGCATTATTTTAAATCAGCTTTCAAGGCCTTGCAGCACGCCATTGAAGATGGCGAAGTAATGGCAGGCCATGATATATCAGCCGGTGGGCTTATTACAGCGGCATTAGAGATGTGCTTCCCGAGTCAAAATGTTGGGCTTGAGCTTGATTTGTCTGAAATGGGCGAAGATTTAACAGCAATCCTCTTTAGTGAGCAGCCTGGCGTTTTGGTTCAGGTTAACGATGGCCGTCTTCAGAAAAGGCTAACGCTGAGTGAGATTAATCATTATGAGCTGGGCACCGTAAATAATTCAGGTGAATTAAAATTGAAATTTGAAGAAGCAGGTCTTTCATTTAATATTGCCGAGAAACGAGATATCTGGTATAATTCTTCATACCTCTTAGAAATTCATCAGTCGGGCAAAGAACATGCAGACTTGAGGAAGAAAAACTATTCAGGTCAACCATTATCGTACAAACTGCCAGAAGGTTTTACTGGTAATTTAAATGAGCAAGGTTTGCCCTTAATGCCTCAGGAAAAGGTTGCGAAGGCGGCAATTATTAGAGAAAAAGGGGTGAACGGAGATCGTGAAATGGCTTGGTCGTTAGATTTAGCAGGTTTCAATGTAAAAGATGTACATATGACCGATCTAACATCAGGCAGAGAAACCCTCGAAGATATCGACATGATAGTTTTCGTAGGCGGCTTCTCGAACTCAGATGTGCTGGGTAGTGCAAAAGGATGGGCAGGCGCCTTTAAGTATAATGCCAAGGCGAAAGAAGCATTAGATAAATTCTACGCTAGGAAAAACACCCTTAGTCTGGGGGTTTGCAATGGGTGCCAGCTTATGATGGAACTCGAACTGCTTTATCCAGGAGCTAATCACCCCAAGATGTTCCATAATGATTCCGGAAAATTTGAATCGGGGTTCGTGAATATGCGCATCCCAGAGAACAACTCGGTAATGTTAAAAGGTTTGGCCAATACCCAACTCGGTATTTGGGTGGCGCATGGCGAAGGTAAGTTCGACTTACGCGGAAATAAAGAACTAGAGGTCGCTGGCACTTACGGTTTTGGTGAATACCCGGGTAACCCGAATGGCTCTGAGCAGAATGCTGCAGCAATTTGTTCCGCCGATGGTCGCCATCTTGCCATGATGCCCCATCTGGAGCGTTCTATTATGCCATGGCATTGGCCCTATGGAACCGAAAAAACCACTTGGGAGTATACACCATGGCTGGAAGCATTTATTGCTGCCCGAAAATGGGTTAACAATCATAAATAAAAAGTCGCAAGAACTTTTTGTCAAAAACTCTTGTTGATTATGCACGGTTAAGATAAAATTCGTATTTTTCTTAATTAGACTGCTAAACCTATGAGAAAGTACAATGCATATGTGGTATTGCTAGCCTTAGCTCTAACCATAACTGGGTGTTTTTCTTATCGCGAATACCCTGTAGAATACGACTATAGTTATCATGGTAAATTCAAAAAATACCATACCTACGCTTTTCTGCAAAATCAAGAACCGATTGGTGATAGCACTGTAATAACGAATGGTATTATTGAGCAAGTTATTCAAGACAGGCTTGCTACCCAGGGCTATAAACTTAAAGCTGACAAGCCAAACCTACTAGTTTCCTATAAAATATATTTCGATAGTCTTAATTTTCAAGGTTATGACCAACCGGAAATTGATGAGTGGATGCGCTACCAGACCACCGATGAAGATTATGATCGCAGAAATTATACCCTACGTAAAGGCACCTTATTAATTCAACTCTACGACCGTAAACAAGATAGAAGCGTATGGCAAGGTTATGCAACGGGTGTATATGGTAATATCTATTTTAATAACGAACGCCAGCTGAAAATTGCTGTTCGAAGCATCCTCGACCGCTACAAATTCCTTGCAGAAGACTTTATGGAGAACAAAGAATTTGTGTTAGAGGATAATAGTGATTAAAAACTAATCTGATACTCCAAATTCAAGACAAAGCTACGGGTTAAACCATCCGGACGAGCTTCACGGACGATTAATGGTGAACCTAGGTTTACTTGAATATTACTGTTTGGACCTACCACAAAATCAGCGTACACATTTAAATTAAGGGTTAAACCTTCCGAACCAATAATTTCCTGTTCTTCTGATAATAAATCGGTAAACCTATCATTTCCCAGATGGTAGATTGGCAACAAACTGGGAGTAATGATCACCTTGTCACCAAAAGGAATTGAACGCGAGATCCGTAATAACAAATCACCCTTACGAACATAGTTATTAGTTGATAAGAATTTGTTAAAATCGGAATCGCTTGGGTAGTCATCGACCAAAAAAGTATTGCTATTCTGAGACAGAGGTTGCTGGTAGGCGACGGCAAACATAAACCTGTTTACAGTGTATTGGGCCCCAAGCAATAAATCTACAGTACCCAGACTCGATTGATAATCCATCGGCAAGGGTAAGCCATTAAGTTTTTTATTCGCCTTGCTCAAGGGAATTTTAAATCCTGCGGTAGCTTGGAGGTTTTGTGCCAAACGAAAATTACTTACCAAATAGATATCAGACAGACCAAAAGAACTCGTCTCTTTGCCCGATTGCGAAAGCGCTAACATGCGAGCCTCCAGCGAGAAGTTCTTAAATGTTCTCGTATAAGTGATATAGGGTGATATTACTGCTATTCCATGATCAGCATTACCATAGCCAATACCCGCCTTGAATTGGTTCCCTTCCTGGAACTCAATAGTACCCGGTTTAATATTCTCTATGCTGCATATACCGGCATCGCTGCAGCCTTGGCTTAGCGCCGGATGAAGCAGACCTAGAAAACAAATAATTAGCATGTACCGGGGGGCGGAACTAATTTTCATGACGGCTGTATTTGATTGTTGTCGTTCAATATTAAGACAATTCTGGTTTGCATGAAGTTCCAACGAAATTATCTTTATTCGTGGATAAGTCGAAAAAACATAGACCTCTTCGCCAAGGCGCAAGTTTTTCGCAGAAGGATTGTCATATGGATAGAAATTCAAAATTATGAGAAAATATTTAATATTAATCACTCTTTGCATAGCATCGCAACATCTCTCCCTTGCTCAAGGCGGACCAGGAAGAGGGCGTCAGTTTGATCCTACCCAAATGGTAACTGCAGAGAAGCAGCTATTATTAGACAGCATTACTGGCCTAAGTGACGATCAGAAATTGATTATTGAGGTAATTTATAATGACTACCTAGCGGCATTTGAAAATGCTCAAGAAAGCATGGATCCAGATAACCGGCAAGCTATGCGGAGCAATATGGAGAAAATTAGAGACGACAAGGATGCTGCCTTAAAAGAGGTGCTCACCGAAGAACAATTCTTATCATTTGAGGAAATGCTGGCGAGTCGAAGGGAACAGATGCGACAGCGTCGTCAAAACAGGAATGAATAAGCTAGTTGCATTAGTTCTAATTTTCCTGGGCGTCAGTACGCAGGCCCAGGAGTTAGCTACCTTAAGCGGTAAACTCATTGAAACTGACGGAGCAACAGGATTAGTCGGGGCGAACGTTCAACTTATCCTTGTTAAGGATACAACAACCCATTTTATTACTTCAACTAGCACCGATGGCAGCTTTAGCTTTGACAACCTCACTCCTTCATTCTATAAAATTAAATACAGTAGTATTGGCTATAAATCAGGTGAGAAATTAGTAAGAGTCAAAGCCCCAAACACCCTCCTGGAGCCATTTATAGTTGCCGAAGAAGCGGAAATGCTCGCTGAAATTGAGGTCAAAGGCAAAAGTTTGTCTGTTGAGAATCGTGGTGATACCACGGCTATCCTGGCCTCAGGCTTTAAAGTGAACCCAGATGCCAACGCTGAAGACCTGATTGCAAAAATGCCAGGTATGATTGTCAATGGCTCAGGCGTTCAGGCTCAGGGTGAGCAGGTTCAGAAAGTACTCGTTGATGGACGAGAGTTCTTCGCCAATGACCCCAATATTGCCCTAAAAAACATCCCTGCTGAGATTATCGATAAAATCGAAGTCTTTGACCAGCAAAGCGAACAGTCACAATTCTCAGGTTTTGACGATGGCAATACAACCAAGACCATCAATATTGTCACCAAGCTCGAAAATCGAAATGGTCAATTTGGTAGAGTGTATGCAGGAGCAAACCTTGATGAACAGTATAATGCAGGGGGAAACCTTAATCATTTCAAAGATGATATGCGCCTATCAATAGTGGGCATGAGCAATAATGTTAACAAACAGAACTTTTCATCGGAAGATTTACTGGGTGTAGCCAGTAGCGGCTCGAGACGCGGTGGTCGAGGTGGTGGTGCTGGCGGTAGTGCTGGCGGAGAGTCATTTCTTACCAACCAGGCAAATGGAATCTCAGAAACTCATGCCTATGGGCTCAATTATTCTGATGAATGGGGTGATAAGATCCGCGTCACCGGTAGCTATTTCTTTAATCTCAAAGATAACCTCAATAACCAGCTGGTTAATCGCGAGAATTTCGTCCCGGGATCGTCAAATCAATTATATAATGAGCTAAACGAATCAAATACAATCAATCAGAATCACCGAGCTAACATCCGGTTAATTTACTCAATCAATGATTACAACACCTTAATATTTGTACCCAGCATCAGCTGGCAAAAAACCAAACTAAATGACATATTACTGGGAACTACAACCACACTCGAAGGTGCAAACCTTAATGATATTGTAAATGACTACAATAGTCTATCTACAGGATATAACTTCTCTGGCAACTTGACATATATGCATCGTTTCGAGAAGCGTGGTCGAACTGTTTCGCTCCGTTTGGGAGCCAACACTTCAGAAAGTTTTGCAGAAGACAATCTTGCTAATCTGACTTCTTTCGATTCAAACGTCGCTAGGAATGATACAATTTTACAGTTTGGTGATTCGTATAGCGATGGGACATCCTACTCCGTGAATATAAACTATACTGAACCGCTTGCCGAGAGAGTACAATTACAGCTGGGTTATCGTACAGATATTAGCGATGATGATGCAGACATAAAAACCTTTGACGACACTCAGGTTCCGGCTGTTATTGACACAATTCTGACTAATATTTTTGATAGTCGATATATAACCAATGCACCAACCGTTGGCCTTTTTGCTCGGGGAGAAAAGCTCTTTGCCCGGGTGGCATTGATGTATCAGTGGGCTACTCTAGACAGCTATCAACAATTTCCACAAGAAGGTTCTGTTGATCGATCTTTCACCCGTCTTTTGCCGATGGCAATGATGCGTTATCGTTTCTCTCAAGATGCTAATTTCAGGATATTCTATCGCTCTTTTACACAAAAGCCGTCGATTACTCAACTGCAGAATGTTGTAGACAATACCAATCCGCTGTATATCTCCATTGGCAATCCAACGCTAGATCAAAGCACATCACATATGTTTAATGCCCGTTATTCAAGTATTAATACAAAACGAGCCAGTTCATTTTTCGCCCTCGCTTCATTTACAGCAATTGATGATTATGTCACGAACTCAAACTTTATAGTAAATCAAGACACCTTAATTAATAACGAATATTTACTACGAGCTGGGGGGCAGATTTCAACGCCAGTAAATCTCAACGGATATCTGAATGCCCGCCTGCTCTTTAATTACGGCTTACCGCTCAGCTTTATCAAAACCAACCTTAACCTTAATGCTGGGGCTACATACACAAAAATTCCCGGACTGGTTAACGGTGTGAGCAATCTCTCTCAAAACATGGCCTATAATGGCACATTAGCTTTATCGAGCAATATCTCAGAAAAGATTGATTACACCTTACTCTATGATCTCACCTATAATGATGTGGTCAATGATCTAGAATCCAGCCTTAGCCAGGACTATACCTACCAGAGTGTTGGCTTTAAAATCAATTGGAGTTTCTGGAATGATTTTGTGTTCCGTACGCAATTAAGTTATCAGCAATACCGGGGCTTTACCGAGGGCTTTAATGATGAGTTTACCTTGTGGAACATGAGTCTCGCGAAGAAATTCCTCAAGAATAAGCAAGCTGAGGTTGAATTACGCGTTTATGACTTGTTGGATCAGAATACGGCCATTGCCAGGGTAAATGCAGAAAGCTATATTGAGGAAACCCGAACTAATATTCTACAGCAGTATTTCATGCTAACGTTCACCTACACGATAAGCAATTTTAAGGGTGTTGTAGATCGTAGTAATCAGGATCGAGGACCAAGAAGGTGGTAAACAATTATATTGACAGAATCGGACAATTAATAAAACTCTCTGTCCGATATCGTACCATTGATTCAGCCACAACTACACGAATATAGCTATACACCTAGAATTCATAGTTTGGTATTCAAATTGCATTAGGCAATCAAAAAATTGTTCTATGTCATTTATCAGTTTCCTTCTCTGGGTTATCCTTTTAATACTTTGCTGGCCCATTGCCATCATACTAATAATCCTATACCCCCTATTTTGGCTCCTTACCATCCCCCTGCGGTTAATAGGTATTACCGTAGAAGCCATCCTCAAATTTATCAGTGCGCTCCTAATGCTGCCTTTCCGAATTTTAAGAGGACCGGCTCGTTAGCTTATAGCTAATTATTATCGTGCTCCTCTTTTTTAGGATGAAACGGGTTATTGGGCTTACAACATTCTGGCAACTTAGCAACTGCACTTGGTATGGCCTTAAGACTATCGGCATCGTAACCTATTTCCGTAAGTCGGGTTTTAAGTGTGCTTGGATTTGTTTGCTTGGGCTTATACACAATGGTAACAGTATTCGTTTCCAAGTCTAATTCCGAATAAATAACGCCTTTCTCAAAGGCAAGGTCTCCTTCGATAGCTTTTTTACACATATCGCAGATGGACGATGTCTTAATTTGTACCGTATCTTTCTTTTGTCCATAGCCTAAGTTAGACACAGCGATTAGAGCGATTAGTATTAATATTTTCTTCATGACAATTATATTTTCTAATTAATTTTTATTGATTTTATAGCGTACTCCTGCATAAATAGCTCTTCCTGCAATTGGACCCCATACCAGCGTAGCATCAAAATTCTCGCCAAAAGGATTTTGGGGATCTAATATAGGGTCATTCTGCTTATAGTTAAGCAAGTTTTCGGCTCCCACATAAAGGGAACCCCAACGAAACGACCGTCTTACTTGAGCATTCATAACAAAATAAGCGAGTGAAGAGCTAGCAACTTGAAAGGATTCCTGGTTTTGATCCGTATCGGGAATCCGCTGATTTCCGTACCATTGACCAGTCCAATCGAATACCCACTTATCGTAATAGGTTGCATACTCCAGGTTAATAAAAAACCGGTCTTTGGGAATAAAGGGTGCATCCCTCAAGCCGAAATTCTGAAAACTCGTTTTCACCTGATAAAATTTATAGGCCGCTTTTGCCTGAAGGCTCGGAATGAGTTCGTATTTAACTTCGAACTGAAAGCTATTTGCAAACGATTTCCCATCAAGATTATAGAAGTTCACTTGATTAACATTAAGGTCGCGATCTACAACCAATTGATTTTCAAAGTTGGTATGAAAATAATCAACCACAAGGCCTAACGGCTTTCCTGCAATTTCTAT
>CBDUMS010000070.1:0-20338 GCA_965368405.1 uncultured Cyclobacteriaceae bacterium | reverse complement strand
CTTCTTGGCAAGCCCCCAGACCAGGATCAACGAGGAGCTGGCGACGAGTTAATCCAAAAACTATCCTTCTTCAGTTTAAATGGCCGCCTAATTTTATTTGTAAATGCACGAACCATATTTCGGAATTAATGCAACTGAGAGCGTCTTTGATCGAGTTATTTCAAACCAAACCTCATCGCACCCTCCTGTCCACTTAATTCCACATACCGTTCAAGTACTTTGAGGCATAATAAATCTTCTAGATCGGGATCTATAAATCGTGCTACATGTAAATGCGCGTTTCGAATGATTTCATCCGCCTCCTTAGGGTGTTCTGCATAGTACGCCATCTTTTCTTCGAGGTCGGAATAGTCATCTTTTACAGCAATATAATGCGCATCGGCCTCTAAGACCCCTTCCATAAACCAAGTCTCATAGCGCGGCTTAGGCATTACGGCGAGAGAATTAGAAGACATAACCCATTTTAGATTGGTGGCTACATCATTTCCCTCAGGACAGGCAACAAACTTATATTTAAGCTGTTCTGCTATCGATAAAAACGGTTTTTGCCATGGCCGTTTTTCTTTAGGTTTGTTCGTCTGCCCAACGTTAAACCCGGGTTGATCCCAGAACTTATCAACAAACAATTTGCGATTCGCTTGATAGGCACCGCCACGCCATACAAGCCCATTCTTCTTATCAGTAAAAGCATACTTATCCTCTACCCACCTAAAATGTCGTTTCTTGTTAAGCTTAAACAGTATTGAATTCGCATTGTCATATTCAATTGGTCTTGCCTTAAATAGTGTAGGCGATGCATTTATGTGTGTTTCATCGCCAAAATGGTATGCGAAATATGCTTCTGGCTTAAAGTAATGCAAAAAATCCTTTAAATCGAGGTAGTAATCGGTACCAACTGTTTTTCTGAAGTTTTTTACCGCCACTGCAGATTGAGGGAGTTCGAACTGAGTTTTTACCTTAAAATAATAGTCTAACCGATTATAAAGTTCGATCTGGTCACAGCTTTCTTCAAATGCTTTCAGCCTCTTATAATTCCCCTTAAAAAATGATGTAGGAAGGGCATTATATCCAAATCGTTTAATGAAGTACAATAGTTTCATAATCCAGCCTAAAAATAAGACTTTCGGAATTTACATTCGATCACATTTTAGTTTTCTAAGTATGGTCTAAGCCATAAATTTCTCCCTATTGCGAATAATAAACTGCTTAAGTGTTTGCGGAACTGATCCCGTGAGTTCGAGTACTGTATTGACTAGCCGTGGTTTGTTTTTACCAAATCGAGGCATCCAGTGGAGCATAATCATCACAAGAATCATAGGTGCTGCCATGCCTTGTCGTTTTTTGTAAAAGTAAAAACTCAGCAAATTCGGACTTACATATTTAATCTTCCTTCCTGTTTCCTGGGTGATTAAGGCGGTAACCCTTTGAAAGCCTTCAAATTCGGAACCCGTAATTTCAAACGATTTATTCTTATAATGCTCGAAGTCATTAAGTGTTGCAGCACCTACCTTCCCAACATCCAAGGCATCAACCCAATTAAACTTAAGTGGTCCGCTAGGGATATAGATGCGATTTTTTTCCTTGATGTCTTGATACAACGTAGTGGTTAGATTTTGCATAAAGTAACCGGGCCGTAAGAATATATAATCTAGCTTATGAGCCTCAATGAGCTTTTCTAACTTGTGGTGAGGAATCATCTTTTGTGTTTCCACACCCTGAACTGAAAGAAAAACTATTTTAGTGATCTTCATTTCGACCATTTTGCGAATGAAGGGCTCAAAGTATCGGGGAATATCTGCGAGTTGCGGCGGACGCAGTAAGAAAACAATATCGATATCCTGCAAGGCTTGGCAAAAGCTGCTTTGATCTGCAAAATCGAGTCTGCGGAAGCTAAGACCATCGAATTCAGCAAGCGCGGCTTTGGTACGTTCAACATTATAGTTCGCTGCTATAATATTATGCTTAGTCTTTAGTTCTGTGAGACTACGGATAATCGCATGGCCAATATTCCCGGAGGCACCGGTAATCAGGATTTTTTGAGAGCTCATTGTTTGTGGCGCGTAATTGCAGTGAGAAAACGAATCATATTAATCTCCAAACGAAATTCCCATTTTACGGGCTGCATGCACAATATATGAATCCGTCTTTACAATATTATAGGCATTAATAGATTCTGTTAGTGGAATCGAGGTAATCTCATTATTACGAGAAACTACAATTCTTCCGTACTCGCCATTGATTACCATTTCAGCAGCCTTTACTCCAAACAGAGTGGCAAGAATCCTATCGAAGGCAATAGGCGTACCTCCTCGCTGTGTATGCCCCAGTACAGTTTCGCGAATGTCCGCTTCAAAGCCAATTTCTTTTAGATCATGGGAAAGCTGGAAGGCGATTCCTCCAAGTCTTTTGTTGCGATAGCCAACGCCACCCTCGCCCTGAGTAGTCACATCACCACCTTTTGGCTTAGCACCTTCGGCTACCACAATATGAGCAAACCCGCGGCCTTTTACATAGCGCTCTTCAAGCCGTTCTTTTACTTTGTATATGTCGTATGGAATCTCAGGAATCAAGCATACTTCAGCACCTCCAGACATCGCCGTGTGTAGGGCAATCCAGCCTGCGTCACGTCCCATCACCTCCATAATCATAACCCTATCGTGGCTCTCTGCTGTAGTTACGAGTTTATCGAAACTATCGGAAGCAATCTGTACCGCAGTACGAAAACCAAATGTAAAATCCGTTCCCGAAAGGTCGTTATCGATCGTTTTAGGCACGCCAATAATATTCACCCCTTTCTCATAAAGTTTTTGCGATATCGTTTGAGATCCATCGCCTCCAATACTGATAACGGCCTCAACGCCTAACTTCTGCATCTTTTCAATAAGTTCATCAGACCTGTCTACCTCAAGCCAAGAACCATCATTCTGTTGCATGGGAAAATTAAATGGGTTGCCCTTGTTCGTGGTACGTAAAATTGTGCCGCCCCGAACATGAATGCCTGCAGAATTAGATCTATTGATCGGAATGATTTCCATAGGGTCGCGTAGCACCCCATTAAAGGCCTCTATACTACCAATAAGCTCCCAGTCCTTCTCATGGCGAAAAGTTTTTTCGAGTGCTCTGATTACAGCATTTAGACCAGGACAATCTCCACCTCCGGTAAGTACCAGCGCTTTCTTTCTCATAAGTCATCATCGATTAAAATACTCTGACAAGATACAACAGCCGAAAGGAAATGAAAAGTAAATGGAAGGTCAAATATTGGAAGATAGCCCGTAGTTAATTAGAGTTCGATCTGCTCTATTTCTTCTAGTAATGTTGAAACCTTTTTTTCCAGTTTGTCGATCTCTTCATCATACTGATCAGAGTCATCTTCTATAGCTTTTAGGATCAGTTTATATACGGAAGAGCGAACCACGGTATATTCTTTTAATTTTTGAATATAGCGCTCGAATTGTACCTCTAAATCAAGCGCCATTAGTTCATCAATTAAGGATAGATTCGTTTCCCAATTAGCAATTCCAGTTTGCTTGAATAAGGCTATTAGTTCATCTTGAGGAGTCTCAGGATCAAGATCATACAGATCTAATGCTTCATCTTCGTTGTCTGAAATTTGTTCCAATAAATCTGCGATTTCCATTGCTATGCTATTATTACTTCATAAATATACGATGCATCGTCATCAAAGAGTACGTTAATTTAGCAATGATGAATTAGTTTAGTCAGAATTTAATCAGAATCGTACCCAATGAAATCACTTTATTCCCTTTTCATAATAATTAGCATGCTTGCCTGTACAAGTAAAGAGAACATGCAAACTGCCACAATAAATAGCGATCTGCTGCTAGAGTCTATTCAAGTTCTGGCACACGATTCGCTCGAAGGGCGTGGTTTTGGAACAATTGGTAATAATAAAGGCAGAGACTATCTAGTTAAGCAGTTTGAAAAAATCGGAGTCCCTCCTGCGTTTGAAGCCGGGTACGAGCAACGCTTTGAGCATACCCTTTCAAATCGATTAAGGCAGCGACGGTTTCCCATAGTAAACCCTGAAAAAGACTATTCGAATGTACAGGACACAACGCTGGTAGGTGGAAATATTATTGCGAAAATTGAAGGGAAAACAGATAAGGTAATCGTTATTACCGCTCATCATGACCATCTAGGCATCTATAACAGCAATATTTATAATGGTGCGGATGACGATGCTTCGGGAACAGCGGCTTTATTAGCTATTGCCGATTATTATAAGAACCAGGAACTAAACCATACCTTAATTATTGCCGCAGTAGATGCTGAAGAAATAGGCTCTCCCGGAGCAAAGCACCTTGCCGCCAATTTTCCCGGCGGGATAGAGAATGTAGTTCTTAATATTAATATGGATATGATTGCGCACAACGACAACTCAACGCTTTGGGCGTCCGGAGTCTATCATTATCCAAATCTGAGAGAGCCACTCGAGCAACTTAAAACGCCTTTAACCCTATTATTAGGGCATGATGACCCTTCGAATAAGGAATTAGACGACTGGACAAGGTCTTCCGACCATCGCATCTTCCATGATCTGGGTATTCCCTTTATCTATTTTGGCGTTGAAGATCATGAAGATTACCATCGCGCCTCCGATACCTTCGAAAACATCAATCAGGAGTTTTATATTGAGGCGACAAAGCTTATCATTCAATCTATTGCGGCTTATGACAGCTACCTCTTCACCGCAAAAGAATCGCTGTAAACCAATCATCAAAAAAGCTCTACATAATTTTCTCTGAGCATTACCTTAGGGGAATATTAATTGATTTTGAATCGAATTAAACATGCTTAATATGAAAAAGCTGATTACCCCACTATTAATATTACTCGCAATCTCCGGGTTCGCGCAGAAAAAAGTTCTCGACCATCCCGATTTTGAAATTTGGAATCGAATCCAGAACCAATCTATTTCGAACGATGGCGCATTTATAATGTACTCGCTGGAAAAAGGAGAAAAAGATAGCCATCTAAAAATAAAGAATGCTAAAGCTAATTTAGTCTTTGAACATGAACGAGGTGAGCGGGGTCAATTCAGTTACGACTCTAAATTTGCCTTCTTCACGATTAAAGCCTGGCAAGATAGTGTTATGGAAATGCGCCGTAGAAAAGTAAAGCGCGACGAGCTTCCTAAAGATAGCTTAGCCATTTTTAACCTTAGCGAAAAGTCCGTTACAAAAATCGGTATGGTAAAGTCTTATCAGATCCCGGAGAAATGGTCGGGATATGTTGCCTATCAATTAGAATACATTAAGCCAGCACCCGTAGAAGGAGAAAAAAAGAAGACAAAAGAGAAAAAGGCCGGAAAAGACAATGGTTACCATTTGGTGCTTCGCAATCTTGCCACAGGAAGCCAGGACACCATTCCCTATGTAACGGATTATGTTTTTGCGAAAGCCGGAAAAAGACTGGCCTATGCTACAACAGGCATTGATTCTTTAGAAAATGCCGGAGTTTATGTAATTAACCTCGAATCGAATGAAACTAAAAACGTTCTAAATGCAAAAGGAGAGTTCAGTAAGCTCTCATTTAGTGAAACAGGCAAAAAGCTTGGCTACGTAGCCGATTTAGATACGACAAAGGCGTTAATTAGGCCATACGAACTTCATTACTTTGAGGAGGGAACAAGCAATGCTATAAAAGTTGTTGATCAAGCATCAGCGCCTGGTGACTACCTGGTATCGAATAACGGAAACATTAGCTTTTCTAAAGACGAAACCAGGCTGTTTTTCGGGTTGGCTACACCACCTGTACTGCAAGACACGTCCCTACTCTCCGACGAAATAGTTGATGTTGAAGTTTGGACCTACGATGAACCTATGCTTTACACGATGCAAGAACAACGCGTAGGTCGAGAGAAACGAAGGACCTATTTAACCGCCATTAACCTTGATAATAGTAATAAGCTTGTTCAACTTGGCTCTAAGGAGTTCCCTACTGCTTCTACAGGTAACGAAGGCAATGCAAGTTTTGCTCTTGTTCGTACAACCACTCCGTACGAAGTCAATAATCTATGGGAAGATGTAACCAATTCCGATTATGCCTTAGTGAATATAGAAACTGGCGATGTGAAGAATTTATTCTCCAAGAGCCCAAGCTGGCTATCCATGAGCCCATCAGGTAAATACCTTTACGGATATAATCCGGTAGACACTACTTGGTTTACCTATAATATTGCCACAGAAAAACTTACTGATCTAACCAAAGGGAAGGGTTTTGCCGATGAAATTAATGATCGTCCGAGCTATGCAAGCCCCTATGGAATCGCTGGCTGGACTGAAAACGACGCGTCTGTCCTAATTTATGATCGCTATGACATCTGGGAATACCAGCCGGAAAATGCCAACGGCAAACGACTTACAGACGGAAGAAATAACAAAACTGTATATCGCTATGTTCGCTTAGACGATGAAGAGCGATTTATTAAGCGAAATGCGAAATGGTTGCTAACCACCTTTAACGAAGGCAATAAAAACGCTGGATATTATGAGTTTAATGGAAAGAACAACAAGGGCAAAGTTCTGGTAGATGGACCGTACCGTTACTCTAGACCAAGAAAGGCACAGCAAGCAAGCAAGGTTATATTTACCAGACAGAGTTTTATTGAGTTTCCTGATATTCGCTATGCCGATATAGCATTCAAATCAGAAGTAAAAATAAGTACGGCTAACCCGCAGCAATCAGAATACAATTGGGGAACCGCTGAGATCGTAAAATGGACATCCTTGGACGGGTTAGCATTAGAAGGACTTCTCATTAAGCCCGAAAACTTCGACCCCAATAAGAAGTACCCGATGATTGTAAATTATTACGAAAAAAGCTCTAATGGTTTACATTCACATAGAGCCCCTTATCCTGGCCGCTCTACTATCAGCTATAGTTTCTACGCGAGCCGAGGCTATGTAATCTTTAATCCAGACATTTACTATCGTGTTGGGTACCCAGGCGAAAGCGCATATAATTGCCTTGTGCCGGGTGTTACATCGTTACTAGAAACAGGGTATATCGATAAAGATAATATTGGACTACAAGGCCATAGCTGGGGAGGTTATCAGAACGCCTATTTAATTACAAAAACCGATTTATTTAAGGCTGCAGAGATTGGTGCTCCAGTACCTAATATGATAAGTGCTTATGGCGGAATTCGTTGGGGTACAGGACGCAGTAGGATCTCACAATATGAGCATGGGCAGAGTCGAATCGGAGGAACACCTTGGGAATACCCAATTCGTTATATCGAAAATTCTCCCATCTTCTTCGCTGATAAGATCAATACACCCTCGCTAATCATGCATAATGATGCCGATACTGCAGTACCATGGTATCAGGGAATTGAGTTCTTTATGGCCTTAAGAAGATTAGGCAAGCCAGCCTGGTTATTGAACTATAATGGCGAGCCTCATTGGCCTGTTAAATTGCGTAATCGTAAAGATTTTAATATTCGAATGGCGCAATTCTTTGATTATTACCTGCAAGGAGCACCAATACCCGTATGGATGGACAAAGGTGTGCCTGCTTTAGAAAAAGGCATCAATCAGGGTTATGAACTAAAGAAGTAGAACTAGTAGCTTAAAACTAAGGCACGCCATTTAAATGGTGTGCCTTTTTTATTTACCCAGCATTCATATTTTCTGCTCCTGGCATTTTGCCAACGAGGGCATCGGGTTGGTGAATGAGCATTGGCATATGCTCAGGGCAGATATAGTATGCGGAGCCGTTATAACTGAGCTGAATTAATGGGAGTTCTGAGTCAGGTTTCTGACAAAGAATGCATGATTTTTTCTGATTTTCCATGGTGTTAGAATTTTACTCTTTCGAAATTAACTCATTTAAGTATTAAAAGTGCCAATGAGCGGAATCTACTTATTCCCAAAGTTTAGACTTAAAGCTATACTGAATTGGCCGTAGTATCCCTTCTCGCCCGGATTAAATAAAAACCCATATTCTGGCCTAATAGCCCATCGGTTAAGATCATTGCTCAAAGCAAGATTAAAATTCAGCGCAAAGAGCGTTTCAATCTCGTTGCTAAAAGGGATTAGCAGTTTAGGTGCCGCTGTAAAATCAATTTTGTTTTCTACAATAGGCTGAGTAAGCAACAGCGTAGGATGAAACTGTACCATTTCAATGCTCATCTCATCGCCTATATACGATCCAATGGGCAAATAAATTGATACCATATTTTCTACGATATTGATCTTGGGGCCAATAGCAAGAACGTTAATCTCTTCTCCCAGAACGTTCTCATAACGAAGTCTTAAATCGACATCATCAGTAATACCATAGGCCATGTGTAATCCAAACTGTTTCTGAATGGCCTCACGGTCTCCCTCATAGGCAAAATTTACTGTTGAAAATGCGGGGGTAACCTCGAAATTATTTTTTCCAACCGTCCGAGCACTTTGTACCTCAGAGAAGATTGGCGCGCAGCTTTGAATGCTCAAGCTGAGAACAATAATTATTAGTGTTGCGATTTTACAATAGTTGTTAATTCTGAGTTCCATCGTTCTTATGTCAGTGATTACCGTGCTGACGCTGCACCTTAATATCTGCAATAATTTTCTACAGAGATTGCAACTGATGTTGCTCCTCGAATCGATTCAATTAAATGTGATATCTCTGAAATAAAGTTCGGAATGTATCGGGTGCCATCATAATCGAATATTGCAAGTAAAAGCCCTCTATTTGCATATTTCGCAAAAGTTGTTCGGGTTGCATGTCATTCATTTGGCGGGTAATCTTTAGAGAATTATAACTTATAAGGATATAAACCTCTATCTTTGCGGCTTCAAAAAACAGAAGTAAATGATTTCAGCAAATAATATCACCTTGCAGTACGGCAAACGTGTTCTTTTCGAAGATGTGAATGTAAAATTTGGAAGCGGAAATTGCTATGGGGTTATCGGTGCAAACGGTGCAGGAAAATCTACCTTTCTAAAAATACTTGCTGGAGACATCAGTCCAAATAGTGGCACTGTGCAGCTTGAGCCGGGTAAACGGATGGCCGTGCTTCGCCAAAATCACTTTGAATTCGACGAAGTTTCGGTGCTTAATACCGTGATGATGGGGCACACCAGTTTATGGAAAATTATTGAAGAAAAGGATGCCATTTACGCCAAGCCCGATTTCTCGGAAGAAGATGGGAACAGGGCTGCAGAGCTCGAGAGCCAATTCGCCGAGCTCGATGGTTGGAATGCTGAATCGGATGCTGCAGCGCTTTTAAGTGGCCTTGGAATATCCGAAGAGGATCATTACAAGCAAATGAAGGAACTTAATGGTCATGCTAAAGTAAGGGTGTTGCTCGCCCAGGCTCTCTTTGGGAATCCGGATATTCTTATACTTGATGAGCCTACAAACGATCTAGATATTAAAACGGTAAGCTGGTTAGAAGATTTCCTATTAGAATTTAAGAATACCGTTATTGTAGTATCGCACGATCGTCACTTCCTCGATACCGTATGTACGCATATCGCTGATATCGACTTTGGGGCCATAACTCTTTTTACAGGTAATTATGCTTTCTGGTATCATTCAAGTCAGCTTGCGTTAAGCCAACGCTCTTCTACCAATAAAAAAGCAGAAGAGAAGAAGAAAGAATTACAGGAATTTATCGCCCGTTTTAGTGCGAATGCCTCTAAATCTAAACAAGCGACTAGCCGCAGAAAACTGTTAGATAAGATCAATATCGAAGAGATCAAACCTTCGAACAGAAAGTATCCCGGCATCATCTTTACGCAAAATCGTCCTGCTGGTGATCAAATCCTTCAGATTGAAGGATTAACCAAATCAATAGGTAACAAAGCACTTTTTACCAACTTCGACCTATTCGTAAATAAAGGAGATAAAATTGCTTTTGTGGGTAAGGATAGTCTTGCCATAAGCGCTCTCTTTAAAATTTTAATGGGTGAAGAGGAGGCTGATAGCGGCAGTTTTAAATTCGGGCAGACGATTTCTACCGCATATTTACCGAACGAAAATAATGCCTATTTCAATACTGATGAAAACCTTATTGATTGGTTGCGAAAGTATTCTGATGGGGAAAAAGATGAAGTTTATATCCGCGGATTTCTTGGGAAGATGTTATTCTCGGGGCAAGAAACATTAAAAAAGACGAATGTATTATCGGGAGGTGAAAAAGTTCGTTGTATGCTTTCTAAAATGATGATTAATGGGGCAAACCTGTTAATTCTCGATGAGCCTACAAATCACCTTGATATGGAGTCTATTATTGCATTCAATAATGCGCTAAAAGACTTCCCTGGCACTGTTCTGTTTACATCGCATGATCATAAATTCGTAGATACCGTTGCCAACAGAATTGTAGAAATCAGTCCGAAGAGCTACTTAGACAAACTGATGACCTACGATGAGTTTGTAGAATGGAAAACCGAAAATGAGCTTGAGCTAGCCTAAACCAGCTTAACTCAAGTGTTTACTCGGTTAATTATTTCCAGTCAGGTACTGAGGCGTAATACGATGATTGGTGCCTTGCTCGAAATTATAAGCAATTTCAATAAGCTTTCCTTCGGTCCAGGCTTTACCAAATATAGATAAGCCAACCGGTAACCCATCGATATTGCCCATGGGAACCGTAATGTTCGGATATCCCGAGATTGCCGCAGGAGAGCTGCTGCTGATGCTGAAATTATCACCATTCGTTAAGTCAGTTTTCCAGGCCGGGCTACCCGTTACGGCGATAATTGCATCGAGATTATTCTCATCCATCACCTTATCCATCCCCTCTTCTCTACTCTTGCGAAGTGCGTTCGCAAGTGCTTCTTTATATTCATCTGATTCAAGGTCGCCTTTTTCCTGAGCAGCTTTGAGTAGTTCGTGATCATGATAGCGCATCTCAATGGAGTCCGCAAACGTTTTTTCAATCAGGTCTTCTAAACTTTTTACTTTCGCATTTGGACCAAGAGCGCTAAAATATTTATTTAAGCCATCTTTAAATTCATACAATAATACCTGATAAGAATCTCCACCTGTTCCTGACGGTAATATTCTTTCCACCTCAACAAGCTCGGCACCTTGTGATTCGAAATAAGCCTCAGCATTATCCATAAGTTCGGCCACTCTTACGTTATCGCCATTAGGACCTCGCCACACTCCTATCCTTTTACCCTCGAGCGAACCCAACTTTAAAAATTGAGTATAGTCCTGATAAGCCACTCGAGCGGGATCGAGTGTCTTGCTATCGGATTCATCGATTGCGGTAAGTGTTCCTAAACAGATCACAGCATCACGAACTGTTCTGGCCATTGGCCCACCAGTATCCTGGGTAAAGCTAATGGGTATTATCCCTGTACGGCTAACCAAGCCTACCGTTGGCTTAATTCCTACAAGACCATTGCTAGTAGATGGACATACGATGGATCCATTCGTTTCCGTACCAATAGCAATTACACATAAGTTGGCGGCAACAGCTGCTCCAGAGCCGGCACTAGAGCCACAGGGGTTCCGAGTGAGGTCGTAAGGGTTTTTGGTCTGTCCGCCAAGTCCACTCCAGCCACTCGATGAAATATTCGAATGAAAATTAGCCCATTCGCTGAGATTTGCTTTACCTAGAATTATGGCCCCGGCTGCTCTGAGCTGCGCTGCTAATGGGCTATCTTCCAAAGGATAGGAATCTTTCATTGCTAATGCTCCCGCAGTACAAGGCATTTCATCGCCTGTATTAATATTATCTTTTAGCAGCATTGGAATCCCATGCAATGGACCACGTATATTGCCATCAGCAAATTCTTTATCCAGCGCGTTGGCAATTGCTATTGCATCAGGGTTAACTGTTATTACTGCATTAAGCTGTGGCCCACTAAAGCTTATTGCGTCAATTCTATCAAGATAAAACTGGGTGAGCTGAGCACTGGTGTATTCGCCATTCTTGTATGCCGCATGAATATCTTCAATAGTAATCTCATCGGAAATATTTAGGCTTGTCTCTTTTTCGGTAATAACCTCCTGATTACATGAAACGCATGTAAACGTAAAAAAAGCAATGAGCACCAAACTAATTTTAAGAGAAGGTGTTTTTAAGAGTTTATTAATATTCATCATCGTGTAATTAATCTTGTCCAACAATAAAGATTGCGTTAGCTACCATTAGTTTGCTATCATACCAGAATGCTCTGAATAAGGGGTTATCTACAAAATATACTATTTCGCCTCTCCCACTATTCTCAACGCCGAATACCATCGACTTGCCTACCGCTTCGGTTACATATTGCCCAGAGAACCCACTTAAATGATCTTGCGACGATTTAATAACCCCAACATTCTGGTTTTCTAGGTAGCCATATCTACTGCTTGAAGTCTTTAATGAATAGAAGTATTTGTCGTAGCCGTAAGCCATTGGATGGGTATTATCAAGACTAACTCTAAAAACAGCCCCAGGTATAATCTGTTTTGCATATTCTCGTTCGGCAGCGGCATAGGGTAAGAGTTTATTCTCCTCCGCAATTTTTTCCTGCTTCGCCTCAAACTCCTTTTTTTCTTCTTTCGAATTAAACTTACTCAAACTGGAATAATCTGAATCCGCTAATTTTCGGAGGCTGCTACCTATGGCAATGAGCTTACCCCCATCTTTTACCCAACCCGATATCTTTTTCATACCCGATTCACCAAGATCTCCGTAGCTTCCTTCCTGCATAATAAGTACATCATATTTGCTTAAATCAGCTCTGTTTACTGTAGATACATTTATTGCAGTAAAGGGATATTTAAGTTCTTGCTCGAGATAGTACCAAGTTGCACCATAATTAAGCCCGGAAACCCCATCACCTCGTAACATGGCTATATTCGGCTTCTTAAGGTAATTAACATTCCTAGATCCAAGATCCGGACCACCATCCATATATCCGGTAGTCGAGATATCGAACACTTGTGTATATTCATTAGCCAAACTGGTAATAACCGTTTCAAACTTAGCACCAAGATGGCTGTTGTCTCGCTTAGCAACAATTAATGTGCCTGGGTCAAAAGATTTGTCATTGATACGTATTGAGCGATCAGAGAATCTAACCAGCACATCTTCCTTTAGTAATCTCGCTAAAAACTGAGCATCAGCAAAGCTTTTCCATTCGAAGAAAAAAGCGTACGCCGATGAGGGAGCCGACGCTGGCTTAATGCTACTTGAAACCTGACCTGGTGTTACTTTTAAATTACTGGTTGTAGCATAGCCCTGCATCCCATAAAAGTATGGAACAGCCCACGCGGTTATATCGTAGCTTAACGAATCTGAGAAATATGTAACTGGCTCGAACAATATCTTAGCCAATACACCTTTAGGTTGATTGACACTCACTACCAGATCATTTGCCCCTATAGAAAATGCTTCGGTTCGCTTTGTTAGATAATTATAACCTTTAAGCCCTTTAACAGTAGAGGCCGAGCCGTATTCGATCTTGTTTTTATCTAACCATTTTTTAAGGTGGTTCATCTTATCCATATTATCAGACTTAACCACAAACGACTTATAATTCCCGCTTACAGGAGTATCGAAGAACTTTTTAAATTCTGCTAAGACACGATCGTTATTCTTGGCAGTGGTTTCTATGGTTGACAACCCAGTGGTTGTATGTCGGGTTATTCGATCCCAGAGCGTAAGGGTGTCGCCTTCCTGCTTTATTATACCTAAACCGGCACGACCACTGCCGCCCTGCTCGTAGGTCATACCGATAGAACCATTATACATCGGATAGGTATCTCCGTAGCTAGGATATACAAGATCGTATACCTGCTTTGTAAAATAGAACCAATTATTTTTATCAAAGTACTGCGCGTGATTCCTGCCAACCATGTCCTGGAACTCATGCTGCCAAGGAGTGACTAATTCATGATGAGGCTTAGAAGCTGGAGCAAAATAATAAGGATTATTATAACCCATCTCATGAAAGTCCACATGAACATGTGGCATCCATTTATTGTACTCAACTATTCGCTGTTGGGTTTCTATTTGTGTTTGCCATGCCCAGTCCCTATTTAAATCAAATATGTAATGATTTTGCCTTCCTCCTGGCCAGGGTTCCATATGTTCAGCGGCCTGTGGATCTGGGTTAAACGGCATCTGAGCTGTTTGATTATAGAAATTTACATAACGATCACGACCATCCGGATTTATACATGGGTCAATGAGAACAACAGTATTTTCGAGCCAATCTTTATGTTCTGTTAACAATTTATAGATGGTTAACATCGAAGCCTCTGTAGAATTTGCCTCATTGCCATGGACATTATAACTCAGCCAAACAATTCCAACATTAGTTGCAGGATTACCATCAGCCATGCCGGTTCGCTTTAAATTATCAGTTCGGATTGTCTCAAGCTGAGCCATGTTCTTATCAGAGGCAATTGTGGCAATTAATAATGGCCTTCCCTCATAGGTTCTTCCATACTCCTTCAGATTGACGTTAGGAGAATTTTCTGCGACATGATTGAAGTACTCGACCACCCTGTGGTGGCGAGTAAATTTATCACCTGGCTCATAGCCTAGAAACTCAGCGGGCGATTGAACCTGCGCGTAAGTTGTAAATGAAGCAATTAACAAACAAAAGATTGATAGAGCAGTTCTCATTTTTTAGTAGTTAGTGTTAATAAAATGAATATGCATTCAGAGCAGCATAAAGCTTTCGAAACATTACCCAGAGAGTAAAATTAATCCATTAACTAGCAACTACAATAAAATAGTTATGAGTGGCCATCACTCAGATTGATTGTGAACAGAAAAAGATATAAACAATTCCAACACTACGCTCCATTGCCATATTTTCTGGCATTCTAGCAATGAAAAAAGCAGAGGTCATTACAATACCGATTACTACGATGGTTCGATACGACTCCTGCATAAAGAGGATCTAAGTGCCGATTTAAGACTTGGAGCAGCAATTATCGATTCGATATTTATTAATATAGCATAAAACAGCCTTATAGAACAATGAGAATATTAACGATTTTAGTTTTAGTTGGCCTGACTTCATGTTACAGTCCAGCAGATCAAAAAACCTCAGAAGATCTTTATAGTTATGATATTGAAGAACGTCTGAAAGAATTAGGTATTGAATTGGTAGATCCCGGCACGCCGGTAGCCAACTACGTGCACGTTGTTCGGAGCGGCAATTTGCTTTTTATGGCCGGCAAGGGTCCTACCCGTGCGGATGGCACTCGGGTTACAGGCAAGGTTGGTCAGGATTTAACTATTGAAGAAGGGTATGAAGCGGCTCGACTTGTAGCTATCCAGCAGTTATCGGTGCTCAAACAAGAATTAGGAGACCTTAATAAGGTGGTGCGGGTTGTTAAGGTGCTCGGTATGGTTAATGCACCGGCAGATTTCACCAACCAGCCTGAAGTTATCAATGGCTTTTCCGACACCATGGTTGAGGTGTTTGGAGACCGCGGTAAGCATGCCCGGGCAGCAGTAGGAATGGGTTCATTGCCGCGTAACATTGCTGTTGAAATTGAATTAATTGTTGAAGTACAAGAACAATAAAGAAGATGAAATTATTATTTATAATTGGATTGGTATCTGTAAGTTTATCTGCTATGGCCCAAAGTCAAGAATTACCTTATGCGAAAATTCCCGAGGCACCCGAAAGCTATACTGCCACTAATGTAGCTGCTCGAATGATCGATGGCCTTGGATTTCGCTATTATTGGGCAACAGAAGGACTGCGGCCAGAAGATTTAGCCTATAAACCTTCTAGCGAAGCACGGACATCGGAGGCAACCATCGATCATATTCTTGGGCTAACTGAAGTCATTCTAAATTCTGTAAAGAAGCTCTCGAACGACGGCAGTACTACCCGAGAGGACTTGACCTTTGCTGAAAAACGTGCCATAACCCTAAACAATCTACAACAAGCAAGTGAGATCTTAAAGAATAGTTCTCCTAACGATCTGAATGATTATAAGATTGTGTTTGCGAGTCCTACCCGTACCACAGAATACCCATTTTGGAATCAAATCAATGGGCCAATCTCCGACGCCTTATGGCATACGGGACAAGTTGTATCCTTCCGAAGAGCCTCTGGAAACCCCTTTAACTCGAAGGTGAGTGTGTTATCGGGAAATGTCCGTGAATAGTTATTGCACAGAGATTATTATGTATCTTGGCTAATGGATTTTATTCCTTGTTGAAATGAAAAATCATTTAACTAAAATCATCTCTTTTCTTGCCCTGGTCTTCGCTAGTCAGATAACTTTAGCACAAGCTGTTGGCGGCTCAACCAACCAAGAAGCCGATACCGTAATTGGATACAATACAGTAATTAATCAATTAATTAATGGCAAATCATCTACGGTACGCTATACCAACAAAACTATTGACTTGGGTAATTTTAGCTTACGCAAAATTGATCGTTATTTTAAAAATGCCAAAATCGATTCAGGGCAATTGGTTCTTAAAAAAAGTATTGAGTTTCATAATTGTAAGATTCTTGGTAAAGGCTTTTCAGATCTTAAAATCACCAATATCCTACTCAATAATTGTGAGTTTGATATGCTAACAATTTCCAATTTAAATGCAGTATCAGTTAGAATAGATGGAGGAAAGCTAAAAGGACTTCGTCTATTAAACTCTGCAATAGACAACCTGCTTATTAACCAGCTAAGAAACGATGAAGAAAATGCCGGTTCCATCACCTTATTCAAAACCAGGGTAGATCACCAACTTACAGTTTCAAATAACCAAGGTTTCGAAATTGTTAATATTATCAGCAGTGAACTGGAAAAAGCGACATTAAGCAAAAATAAGTCTGTCGTTACCGATCTTACGAAGAACTTGATTAAGAGCGAACTTAAGTTCGAGGATGTTCAAGCCGATCAGGTAATGTTGCGGAAGAATACCTTTGTAGCATCCGATAGCCTTAAGCATATGATTGATGTGAGTTGCGATAAGCTCGTTTTAATCGATAATAGCTTTAATGCCCCTATTCAATTTGCAGATAGCAAGGTTGGGACACGGCTTGAAATGGCCAACAATATATTCAACGAGCCTGTTGATTTTCATGATGCGTCATTTCCTGAGTTTGGCAAGTATGTTCCTTTCAGTCAATTCAAGAAAGGTTTCGTTGTCTATAAAAACCTCTATGGTGAGGATTCTCCTAATGGCATGAACTGTTATTACTGCGAGCTCTATCGGGGTGAAACCGAAGAAGAACTCGCCGATAAAACCAACTTCGACAAATTAGTACAGAGCTACGAAATCATGTTTCTTGGTTATAAATCAACAGGAGATATTGAGTCTGCCAACCTCTCGTATATTCAAATCAAAGACCTCTACCTTAATCGCTTAGGTTATCTCTATCATAAGAATGGTGGTTTTAAGCACTATTTCCGATGGAAACTTGCTCAGCTCCTTAAGTTTTATACCAATCACGGTACCGACCCGGCACTTTCCATAGTTATTTCAATCTATGTTATTCTGATATTCGCAGTATTCTATTTCTTCTATCCTTCGGAATGGGATGTTACAAGCAAGGCAAGGCTTATATCTGACTTTCGAGACTTTATAGACAAGAATGACAAAGGCAGAGTAAAGCCCTTTTTAACGCTTATGGTAGGGTTTGGCATAAGTATAATCAATGCGATAACCTTGAGTCTCAATAGCTTTGTGACCCTTGGATTTGGCACAATCCCTACTACGGGTGCAGCACGCTATGTCTGTATTTTGCAAGGATTTATTGGGTGGTTTTTGCTAAGTATTTTTACAGTTTCACTTATAAATCAAATACTGTTCTAAGTTTGCCTTTCAATTAATACGTATGCAAGAGTTTTGGAGTGAAGTTGTGGCCTATGCCACCGGAATAGATTTTCTTGAGTTCCTGGGGTTGGTTTTTGGCTTACTTACTGTCTGGTATCTCATTAAGCAAAACATCTTAACCTGGCCAGCCGGAATAACCTATGTCCTCATCTCTTTCGTGATCTTCTGGCGAATACAGCTGTATGGAGATTTTATTCTGCATATCTTTTTTCTGGTCCTAAATATTTATGGTTGGTACTACTGGAAATATGGCAAAAAAGAAGATGAGGAAGAGCTACCTGTATCGACCAATAGCCTTTTGAACAATGTTCTGGTATTGGGGATTTCAATTGTAGGAATCATGATTTTTGGCTTCTTCTTGGTGAAATTACCCGATCTAATCGACGGTCTGGAACCCGCAGCCTTACCCTATTGGGATGCCACAACTTCGATTTTGAGTGTAACTGCCATGTGGCTTACTACCCGCAAAAAACTAGAGAACTGGTACTATTGGCTTATAATCGATGTTCTGGCAACAGGGATATACATTTATAAGGGTATTTATTTTTATGCCCTACTCTATTTCATCTACATATTCCTGGCAGCCGCTGGGTATATTGAATGGCGTAAATCTATTAAGGCCTCATGAAAGTTGTGGTAACCGGGCCGGAATCGAGCGGCAAGAGTACTCTCTGCAAAGCTCTGGCTAAGCATTATGGTATACCCTGGGTTTCTGAATATAGCCGAAGCTACCTAATCCAACGAAAGGGGATTTATGTTGAGGATGACTTATTATCGATCGCAGAAGGGCAAATTAAAGTAGAAGACGAAGCCATGGCGAAGGCGAATGAGCTTGTTATTTGCGACACCAGTTTAGAGGTAGTAAAAATATGGAGTGAGTGGAAATACGGACGTTGCAATCCATTTATCGAAAAGCAAGCTTTCGCACGGGCACCCGATCTTTTTCTTCTTCTTAAACCCGACATTCCCTGGGAGGCAGACCCACTCCGTGAAAACCCAACAGATCGCGAAGAGCTCTTTACCTATTATCAAAAATCATTAAAAGCCTATTCATCTGAGATCGTTGAAGTATCTGGCGAAAAGGATAGACGCCTAAAACTGGCTATAACCGCTATAGATTCTGCGATAAAAGGGAATTGATTTGCGAGACCGCTCAGGGTTTTGCTACTTTGCATGCTTAAACAATCGCAAAATGACAAACCCTGTTCTCGAAACCATTGGTAACACTCCTTTGGTTAAACTAAAAAAAATAAATCCTTACTCGCATATTGATATTTATGTAAAACTGGAGTTCTTTAACCCTAGTGGGAGTATTAAAGATAGGATCGTAAATCATATTATTAATGACGCCGAAGCCAGTGGAGAGCTAAAGGAAGGTGGTATAATTATCGAAAACACCAGCGGTAATACGGGTGCGGCCGTAGCCATGAATGCGGCAATTCGTGGTTATAAAGCAATTCTTACGATGCCGGATAAGGTAAGTAAAGAAAAACAAGACGCCTTAAAAGCGTTTGGAGCAGAAGTAGTTGTTTGTCCTACCTCGGCGCCACCCGAATCGCCTGAGCATTATGTAAACAAAGCACGCAGCTTGGCCGCTGAAACACCTAATAGCTTTATGCTTAACCAGTACGATAATAAGAAAAACCCCGAAGCTCATTATCATTCAACTGGCCCGGAAATCTGGGATCAGACCAAGGGTAAGGTGACGCATTTTGTGGCCGCAGGCAGCACTGGGGGCACAATAAGTGGTATTGGGAAGTATCTTAAGGAACAAAACCCCAATGTTAAAATTATTATGCCCGATCCATTTGGGTCAATTTATTACGAGTACTTTAAAACCGGTGAAGTGCCAGAACCAGAAGAGAACACCTATCAGGTTGAGGGTGTTGGCGAAGACCATATTGCTCATGCTATGGATTTTTCCGTGGTTGACGACATGTACCAATTTAACGATCAGGATGCTTTTGGAACGGCAAGAAAATTAGCACAGGAAGAAGGCATTTTTGGTGGTGGTACTGGCGGTGCTAATGTTTGGGGTGCCCTTAAACTGGCAGCTACTCTTAAAGAGCCCGCTACAATTGTTACAGTAATTCCCGATAATGGCGTTAAGTACATGAGTAAGTTTTATGACGATAAGTGGATGCTTGACCAGGGGCATACTTTGTAACGGTTAGTATATTAACCCACCCCTGCCCCTCCCAGGAGGGGACTAATTAATCTGATTTAAAACAAGAGCGTATATCAACGTAAACTAACATTATCGTTTAGTCCACGCTACCCGACTCCTTAACTAGAGTAAAGTACAGAAAGCTTACCTCCTTCAAGCAGAGTTTTGCTCTTCTTGATTAATAAATAATCCACAATTACTTGATCTATTCCCCTCCTGGGAGGGGTGCCTGCCAAAGGCTAAGGCGGGGTGGGTTCTACCACCGACAGGTAAATCACTTTCCTGCAGGAGTTCGGTGTTGTGATTCACGGATGTAAATCCTGGCGTCCGCCATTAGACGGACGGGCAAGACCATAAAACTCATACTCGCATGCAATCTGGGGTCTCTACTG